>CAYGZI010000237.1:0-8353 GCA_964354245.1 uncultured Planctomycetaceae bacterium | reverse complement strand
TGTAGGCCTTGCGGCATGGCGGCCTTGCGCTGCAGTCCCCGCTCGGTCAGCTGGCCAGACCCGTCCGTCTCCCACGAGAAGAAGTGGCCGATCCGGATTCCTCCCGCGCCGATATCCGTGATCCGGTTGCGCGCGATCTCGATGTCCACGCAGCCCACGTTCACTTCGACGCCGTAGTTGCCGATGTGCTCAATGCCTCCGTCGGTGACGGCGCATCGTTCGGCGTAGTCAAACAGCAGCGCGCCGGGCACCTCGATGCCGGCCTGGAGCGACGAGGCATAGTCGGCCGGCGGCTGCCATTCCGTATGCGCGAAGATGAGACCTTCAAAACGGAGGTCGTGGACCGCGGCGCCCGCGCGCCCCACCACCCGCATCACCTGTGGCAGCCGCGGTGCGATGATCTCGGCCGAAGGCATCTGTTCTCCCGGTCGCGGTAGATAATACAGCACTCCGCGTGGACGATCGAGATACCATTGGCCGGGAGTGTCCAGCGCCTCGAAGACGTTCTCCACCCAATAAACCGACGACCGCTCCGAGGTCTCGACCAAGGCAAACAGACTCGGTCGGTCGAAGGTTACAGTCCGCGTCTTCGCGTTGACGCTCTCGATCGGCAGCCGGTTGTCCAGCCACCGCGTGATCCCCACAACTTCCACGTCCCGCAGATTGCGCCAACCAGGCACGATGTCGCCCGGGGCGTAGACGAACTGCTTCGTCGGACTCCTGAGAAAGTCGCCGGTATAGCCCGACAGGGATTCGATGCGGTATTCCCCGTCTTTCGGCAGCCGCGTCCGCGGCCGGCGCTCGCCGCCGACAAAAAGCTGCCGGAAGCTCCACTTGCCTTCCTTCACCTCGGGAACGTCCACGATCCATGCCTTCCGCCCGTTGGCCTCACCCCAACGGCCGCCTGCGATCCGGCGTCCGCCGCTGAGCACCACTTTCTCGCCCGAGGCCGCGGCGTAAACGACCGGGGATTTCTCAGCTCCCGAGTCCTCCGGACCGAACTCCAGCGGCCGGTCGAGATAATATGTCCCGCCTCGGAGCACCACGCACACCGGCCGTTGTTCCTTCCACGTCTTGCGCAACGCCCGGACCGCTTGCTGCGCCTGGGCCACGCTGGCAAAGGGTCCGTCGTTCTCGCCCGGATCGGCCAACCGTCCGGACCAACGATCGTTCCCCTTGGGAGAGACGAAGAAGTCCGCCGCGGCCGCCCTCGCGGTCGGCGCCTGGGCAAACGCCGTGCATGGCCCGTGCAGCCCCTCCGGCACAGTGCCCATAGCCAGCAGAACACAGACAACCACGGCGCGAACGAGCGGATTCTTGGCAGGTCTCACGAGGACTCTCCTTGCACGTTGCCTTCGTTCTGGGTTGCTTCTCGGGACGGCCAATTCACGTCTTCCGCAGATCCGATATCGCAGTGGCAAATCCTTCGATCCGGTTGTCGACGCAGCGAATGTCGCGGGTCTCGGGCCCGATGAGGATGCCGATCCGGGAGGCTGGTTTTCGGGTCTCCCAAAGCTCGTTCTTGACGAGCGCGACCGACTCCGTCTCGCCGTTAACGTCGATGGCAACGCCCTTTTCCGGCCCGCTGTCGACGATGCGGTTTCGCTCGATGCGGTTCCGGTGCGGGGCAAACGCCTTGTTCCCGCCGCGGAAGTGGATGCCGGCCGTGCCGCTCCGCCGGATGTCGTTGTCGCGGATGAGGTTGTCCGAATCGCGGTGACCGATGGTACCGAGTTGCGCATCCGGTACGTGCCCGGCAGAACGCGCACGGTGCCGCCTCCCAGCCGCTCGACGTAATCGACGGCGGCCTGGATCACCCGATCCGTGGCGCCGACGAGATCTGCGTTCTTGGGGCCGACCGTGACCGTCAGGCCCTGGCGCCAGTCCGGCTCGACGGAATCACCGGAGATGGCCCGCGGGTTCACGTTCTTGGGAAGCTCGCCGGCCCGCGCAAGAGCTGCGCCAAACGCGCCGGCGGCCAGACCGCTGACGGTTCGCAGGAACTGCCTGCGCTCGAATGTCTGGGGATTGCGCGGTGTCATGGTGTTGTCCTTGAAAGAGGTCGATGCGTATTCTACTCACCGGCAACGGCATATCATAGCACCGCGCGGTTCAACCTAGGCTTATTCGGGGGCGAGACGCACCGATTTCGTCTCGATTGCAGACCAGCTCTCGGGCGTTTATCCTGAAGGTTATGAGCGAGGTCACCAGGATACTGAACGCCATCGAGCGAGGCGACCCGCAGGCGGCCAGCCAACTGCTGCCCCTCGTTTACGATGAGCTGCGCCGGCTGGCCGCGCAGAAGCTGGCTCGCGAAAAGCCAGGGCAGACGCTCGATGCCACCGGCCTGGTCCACGAAGCCTACCTGCGCCTGGTGGGCGATACGGAAGCACGCCGCCCACTGAAGGACCGCGGTCACTTCTTCGCGGCCGCGGCCGCTGCCATGCGCCGCATCCTCATCGACAACGCCCGCCGCAAGCGGACGCAAAAACGCGGCGGCGGACTGAAGCGGCAGCCACTGGAAGCGGTTGCCGCTCCGGAGCCGGACGAGGACCTGCTGGCACTCGACGAGGCCCTGGAAAAGCTGGCCGCCCAAGACCCTGTCAAGGCCAGACTGGTGGAACTGCGCTACTTCGCGGGCCTGACCGCAGAACAGGCCGCGGAGGTGCTGGGCATCTCCCCAAGTACGGCCGACCGCCACTGGGCCTACGCCCGTGCCTGGCTGCGGGCAGAGGTCCGGGGCGGCTAACGGCCTCGCCAGAAGGGAAATTCCGCGGAATCCGTGGTGCTTTCTTGTCCTGTTTCGCGCTATTGGGGGTAGAGGCCCAATTGCGACCAACGGGGAATAGCCATGAACGAAGAGAACGTGTTCCATCTCGCCCGGGAGAAGCCGCCCGGCGAGCGCGCCGCTTTCCTGGACGAAGCCTGCGCCCGCGACGCCGCGTTGCGCCAGCGAGTGGAAGCCCTGCTACGGGCCCACGACGCCCCGGACCTCTTCCTGGACCGGCCAGCCTTGGAAGACGTGGCCGCCGTGGGCGGAGCCTTGGATCAGCAGGGCTTGCCGCCCCATCATCCGGAGTCTGCTGCCGAAGCGAGGACCCTGGCGCCCGAGGAGCACGCGCCCGCCGGTCCAGCCCCTGGAACCAAGGTCCGCTATTTCGGCGACTACGAACTGCTGGAGGAGATCGGCCGGGGCGGCATGGGGGTCGTTTACAAGGCCAGGCAGGTCAGCCTCAACCGCACGGTCGCCCTCAAGATGATCCTCTCCGGCCAATTGGCCAACGAAGCAGACGTCCGGCGATTCCACGCCGAAGCGGAAGCCGCCGCGAAACTCGATCACCCGGGCATCGTACCCGTCTATGAGGTCGGCCGGCACGAAGGGATGCACTACTTCTCGATGGCCTTTGTCGAGGGCGAGAGCTGGGCCCACAAGATCGTCCAAGGGCTGTTCCCGCCGCGCAAAGCCGCCGAGCTGACCCGGAAGGTCGCCGAGGCAGTCGCCTACGCCCACGTCGAGGGGGTGATCCACCGGGACCTGAAGCCGGCCAACATCCTGATCGACCGCAGCGGCCAGCCCCGGCTGACCGATTTTGGCCTGGCGAAACGATTGCAGTGCGAGCCGGGCGCGTCGGCTGCCGCGGGCCTCACCGCGACCGGTCAAATCCTGGGCACCCCCAGTTACATGCCGCCGGAACAGGCCAGCGGCCAATGCGGCGTGGTCGGTCCCCTGTCCGATGTCTATTCCCTGGGCGCCGTTCTGTATTGCCTGGTCTGCGGCCGGCCGCCGTTCCAGTCGGACAACCCAATCGACACGTTGCTGCAGGTCATCGAGCAGGAGCCGGTCGCGCCCCGGCAGCTCAACGCCGCCGTGCCGCGCGACCTGGAGACCATCTGTCTGAAGTGCCTGGCCAAGGAGCCGCGCAAGCGCTATCCCTCTGTCCAGGAACTGGCTGCCGACCTGGACCGGTTCCTGACCGGACAGCCCATCCACGCGCGGCCCATCGGTATTGCCGGCCGTGCCTGGCGCTGGTGCCGCCGCAAACCGGCCCTGGCAGCGGCCATCGCTCTGGCCGCTGCGGCCCTCCTGGCCACGGTCGTCCTCGCCGTCTCCTTCGCTATCTACCAGTCCCGCACAGCCGACCACAGCCGTCGCTTGCTCGCAGAGAGCTATCTGGACAAGGGCCAAACCCTGTGCGAACAAGGCGATGTCGCCCGCGGCATGTCCTGGTTCACGCGCAGCCTGGAGACCGCACCGGGGAGCGCCACGGACCTGCAGCGGGCCATCCGGGCAGGTCTGGGCGCCTGGCACGCCCGCGGGGCCCGTTTGCGGATGGTACTGGCGCCTGCGCATAACGTCACGGCCGTGGCCTTCAGCGCCGATGGCAAGACCATACTGACGGCGAGTCAGAATCAGGAGGTGCGGCTCTGGGACGCGGCCACGGGAAAGCCCATCGGCGAACCCATTCGCGACAACTGGTGCTGCCACCAGAACTCGGAGGCATTCAGCCCGGACGGCACGATGTTCGCCGTGGGGAGCAGCGACCAGGGCGTCACCGCCGTTCTCTGGGACACGGCCACCGGGAAACCCATCCGGCCGCTCCGGCTCCGCCCAGAAGACCTTTCCAAGTACGGCCACAACGCACACGCCCGAAAAACGGCCTTCAGCGCCGACGGGAAGACCCTGCTGACCGGCTGCTTTGGCGAGAGCGTCCAGCTTTGGGACGTGGCCACCGGGAAGTCGATCGGCCCGACCTTCCGGGACCTCGACGGCGGCCCGCGCCTCCACAAGGATTGGATCGAGAGTCTGGCCATGAGCCCGGACGGAAAGGTCGTGGCGACCGCAAGTCGGGACAAGACTGCGCGGCTCTGGGACGCGACGACTGGAAAGCCCCTGGGCGAACCGCTCGCGCACGAGTCCTGGGTCAAGTCCGTGGCCTTCAGCCCGGACGGCAAGACCCTGCTGACCGGCTGCTTTGACGGGAACGCCCGCCTTTGGGACGTGGCAACTGGACAGCTCCTGGGCGCCCCCCTCACGCATCCGGGCAACACGTTTGCCGTCGCCTTCAGTCCCGATGGACAAAAGATTCTGACCGGTGGTGCAGGAAAAGGCCCTGCACACTCCGCGCGGCTCTGGGATGTGGCTACTCATAAGCTGATCGGTGTACCCCTCTGTCACGATCACTATGTCGAAGCCGTGGCGTTCAGCCCCGACGGCAAGACCGCGGCGACGACTGGCGGCAGGGACATCCGCCTCTGGGACCTGCAGGAGGGGAACCAACCCGCCGAGGTCGTTCTGCCACATAACAGCCCAGTGTTCGCCGCAGCCTTCAGCCCCGACGGGAGCATGGTCGGCACCAGCAGCTTTCGAGACAATCCGAACAGAACGGACAAAGACCCACCACCCAGCTCGGAGGCCCGGCTCTGGGATGCGGCCACGGGGAAACCCCTGGGGAATCCTCTTCCGCGCCAGCCGCACCAGGAATCGCCCTTCAAGGTGGCTTTCAGCCCCGATGGCAAGACCTTCGCCATGTTGAGCCAATTCTGGGACTTCAAAGGATCACGTTGCAGATCGGTGATTCACCTCTGGGATGTTGCCACCCGTCAGCCCATGGGCCAACCCCTGGTGCAAGAGGTCGACGGGCTGGCACAGTGGTCGGGAGAAAGTGAACTCGCCTTTGCGGCGGACGGCAAGACGTTGACGGCAACCGATGTCCAGCGCCTGATCCAGGTTTGGGACGTGGCCAGCGGCCGACCGCTCGGCGCGCCTCAGAAAGCAGAACACATGATCGCCGAGGCGGTCAGCCCCGATGGCAAGCGCATCCTGAGGCCTGGCGAGGACAATACCGCCTGGTTCAGAGATACGGTCACGGGCAAAGGCGGCCGGGTTCAGCACCAAGGTTCCGTCAAAGCCGTTGCGTTGAGTCCGGACGGTGCCCTGCTTCTAACGGGGAGCGATGACAACACGGCCCGACTTTGGGATGCGGCCACGCAGAAGCCGATCGGTCCTCCCCTGAAACACGAAGGCCCCGTCGGGGTCGTAGCCTTCAGCCCCGATGGCAAGACCATCCTGACGAGCAGCTTGGACAAGACCGCCCGTCTCTGGCGCGTGCCGCCGGTGGCCGAAGGCGAGACAAAGCTGCTGGTCCTCTGGCCTCAGGTCATTACCGGCACGCAACTGAGGCGGGGAGGCCTGACGCTCCAGGTTCTGAGTGCCGACGACTGGCTGAGACGCAAGGAGCAATTGGAACAACTGGACGGCCCGCCGTTGCCGTGATCCGAATCAGCGCGACGCGGAAGCAGCGGTGGCACCATCACAGTGGACATCATCCGTCTCTGGCTGGACAATCCTTCTTCGGCAGCCAACCGCTCAGCCTGGCCTGGACCAACTGGCCGCTGTTCACGGTGGGCATGGTCCAGCGGGGCTATTCAGACGACGACATCCGGAGAATCCTGGGAGGAAACGTGATCCGGGTCATGAGGGCGGCGCTGCCAGTGGCATGATCTATTGTTGAGAGCCCGCGCCACCCGGTGACGGGACGACGTTGCGGATCCGCCGCAACTGCTCGGTTCCCGAAAGGTACACGTCGCGCCCGACGAACGTCGGCATGCCGAGGGGCTCGATCTTCCCGACAACGTACACGCTGGCGTCTTTCGGATCGATGCGCACCAGCACGTTTCTCAGCCAAGTCCATGCGAAGCCGTCGGGCCCCCGCACCAGCTCGTAGTATTCGTAGGGAGGGTCTACCCAGCATCCGTACCAACGGGCGCGCTCCGAGGAAACCGGCCACGGCAGGGCCTTCCGGAACAACACCTCGCCCGTGGTCGCGTCCACGCCGTAAAGGAGGCTGCCGTCAGGGTGTTCCGGGTCCACCGTCAATCCGAGCAGACGGTCAGGCGAGACATCGAGGATCAGGCCGGTGCCGCGGGCCTTGGGCACGGGTACGATCTCTCGCGCGATGCGGCCTCCGTTCACGTCGTAGACGAAAAGCTTGGCCTCGTCGGGCGCGCGGTTCTTATTCAACTCGTCCGGCGCCGTGGAGGTAGACATCACGATCAGGCGGCCCGCCTGGATGGGAGCCAGCCAGTTCACCCAGTACCCGCTCAGCGGTTTCCAGAAACCCCCGATCTTCTCCGTCTTGGGGTTATACCACCCGAAGCCGCCGCCGGTATAGTTGCGCTCGCCAAACCCGCCGAAGTAGATCTTGCCATCAGCGCCCACCGCGGAGCAGTGGGCAATCGCAACCCGCGTGTCTCTGCTCAGAGAACCCAATTCCCTGGGATTGCTGAGCCGGTGCTGCCGGTCCGGCGGGGGACGATTGGGCGGGCCGCCCTTGTAGGGCGTCCACGGCCGCTTAGCGTCGAAGACGTAGACCGGTCCGCCTGGATAGCCGCTGGAGTAGAGTCTGTCGCCGTAGGCGATGCTCGTGTAAGCCGCCAGCCCGTGGTTGCGCCCGAGATGCGTGGTCTGGTCGGTTTTCGGATCGAAGAGAAACGATCCGGCGTACCCGCCCGTGCCATAGAGCCGGCCGTCGGACACTAGCGCCAGGGGAGAATTGGGCAAGGAATAAGACTCCACGCCCTTGAGTCGCACCGATTTCCAGCCCAGGTCCTCCGCCTTCGCGTCGGGGGCCGGGTTCTTCGTCGCCCTAGGCTTATCCTCCGGCAGGCGGTACCAGAGCGTCGCATTGCCTTCGGCGTCCGGGTGGATCTGGTCCCGGTAGAGTTCCGGCTTCGGAACGGCCTTGTCCCAGGGCGAAGCCTTCTTGGGCCAAGGCGGCGTGTCGCTCGTCTTCGCAATCGCCTCGCCGTGGTAAAGCCAGTACTCCTTCTGCGGCGCGCCGTCGCCCTGCGGCACGATCGCCCACGCGCCCGGAAAGCTCTCGATGATGTCCATCACGCGCTGGGTGGGCGATTCGAGGAGCACCTTTTCCTCGCCCGTCTTGAGGTTTACCGCCACCAGATACCAGGCGGGGATCATTCCGCTGGCGATGTACGCGTGCGTATCATCCGCGCCCATGACGTAGCGGCTCCAGGCGCCGTTGGGATGGCTGGGACCCACCGGGCCAAAGTTCTTCACCACCTTGCCCAGCTTCGGATCGTAGATGTAGAGTCCGACCTTGCCTTATTCGTAGGATCCCGTGCCATAGAGCCGCCCATCGGGGCCGACGACGATCGGGCGCACTTCGCCGCTCAAGCCTGGCACGATCTCGCCCCGCTCTTCCAGCGTGTTGGTGGCCGGATCGTAGACGTGCATGAACATGCCCCACGCGGAACCCCTGCCATTTGGCCCCGGGGTAACGATATAGTACTTGCCGTCCAGTCCGAGCGCTCTGCCCGACAGGTAGAACTGGCG
>CAYGZI010000236.1:1831-8358 GCA_964354245.1 uncultured Planctomycetaceae bacterium | reverse complement strand
CCGCCACCCGCCACCCGCCACCCATTCGTTGCCGCCGGGGCACCCCGTTGGCTAGAATGCCTGTTTGTGCGCTAAGGAGACTTGTCGGATGTTGGGGTTTCAACTGGGGATCGCCGAGTACCTGGCCCGCCTGAAGGCGGAGCTGGATCGCGTCAGTTTGGCCGACGTCGAGCGTTTGGCCGACCTGCTCTACGAGGCTTGGGACAAAGGCCGCTTCGTGTTCTTGCTGGGCAACGGTGGCTCGGCAACCACCGCCTCTCACCTGGCCGAAGACCTCGGCAAGAACTGCGTCCGCGCCGAGGACCTGGCCGCCGGGACCGGAAAGCGGCTCAAGGTGATGAGCCTGACCGACAATGTCGGTTGGATCACCGCCTTGGCCAACGACCTGGGCTACGATCAGGTCTTCCTCCAACAGTTGGCCCACTTTGGGGGGGAGGGTGACCTCGCAATTGCCATCAGCGGCTCGGGAAATAGTCCTAACGTTATCGCCGCCGTGGATTGGGCCAACCGCCACGGGCTGGTGACGTTCGGCATGACCGGGTTCGACGGGGGCCGACTGAAGAAATGCCAGCGGGCGGGAATTCACGTGGCCCTGGACGACATGGCCATGGTCGAGAGCATTCACGTCTGCATCGGCCACTGGGTAGTGGACGACCTCGCCGCGCGGGTCAACCGGGTGGGGCGGTTTGAGAGGATGCCGGGCAGGGGACCAACGGACTCAGGCCGAAGGATGAACGACAAGGGATGACGAATCGCCATTATGCCCTTTGACAAGTTCGACCGCCGCCGGCTGCGGCTCCGCCCGCTGGCCGAGCGGATTCACGACGTAGACCGCTCCGCGCTGGTGTATCCCGGCGGCCCGCGCCAACCCTTTTCGCACCCCGCGATCCCGCAACTGGCCGAGTCGGTGGTGAGGGCCGCACGATCCGGCAGCACGGTGATGTTCTGCTGCGGGGCCCACGTGCTGCGGACCGGCAACGGACCCCTTCTAATCGACCTCATGGAGCGGCGGCTTCTGACCCACCTGGCGCTGAACGGGGCCGGGGCGATCCACGACTTCGAGCTGGCCCTGATCGGCCAGACGTGCGAGAGCGTGGCCCGTTACGTACGCACCGGCGAGTTCGGCCTCTGGCACGAGACCGGCCGGATCAACGACGCTGCGGTCGCGGCTGCCCGCGACGGGATCGGGCTGGGCGAGGCCGTCGGCCGCACGATTGAAGACGAGAGATTCCCCTACCGCCAGACGAGCGTGCTGGCCGCCGGGGTCCGTTTGGGCGTGCCGGTGACGGTCCACGTGGCTATCGGCCAGGACATCATCCACGAGCATCCGAACTTCGACGCTGCCGCGACCGGCGCCGCCACGTATACCGACTTTCTCATCTACACGCAGAGCATCGCGCGGCTCGAAGGCGGAGTCTTTCTGAACATCGGCTCGGCCGTGATGGGCCCGGAAGTCTACTTGAAGGCCCTCACCATGGCCCGCAACGCGGCCCAGCAAGAGGGCCGCGTCATCCGGCACTTCACCACCGCGGTGTTCGACCTGCCGGCCCTGGGCGATGACCTGGAGCAAGAGGCCCCGAAGACCGACCCGCGCTACTACTTCCGTCCCTATAAGACCGTGCTGGTGCGGACCGTGGCCGACGGCGGGACGAGCTTCTACGTTCAGGGGGACCACCGGCAGACGCTCCCTGCGCTTTACGACGCGATCAGACGAGGGATTGGGGATTAGGGATTGGGGATCAGGGACATCGAGACGAACGAGGCTCGGATGAAAACCTTCAAGAGCATGTCGCCGGATCGGCTCGGGGCGATGATCTCGCGGTTCGGGCAATTGCGGATCGCCGTGATCGGCGACTTCTTCTTGGACAAGTATCTCGACGTGGACCCCCTGATCGCCGAGGTCAGCCTGGAGACCGGCAAGACGGCCCACCAGGTCGTGAGCGTGCGCCACAGTCCCGGGGCGGCGGGAACGGTCGTCTGCAACCTCGCGGCCCTGGGCACCGGGTCGCTCCACGCCGTCGGCTTCGTGGGCGATGACGGGGAGTCCTATGACCTGCGCAAGGACATGGCTCTCCTCGGCTGCAATTCGGATCACCTCTACTGCGACCCCGACCGCATGACGCCCACCTACTTGAAGCCCCGCGACCGGAACGACCCGAGCCTCGCGGGCGAGCACAACCGGTACGACACCAAGAACCGCGTGCTCACCACCAGCGCCGTGCAGGACCGCTTGATCCGATCGCTCGACGCGATCTTGCCGCAACTGGACGCCCTGATCGTGGCCGATCAGGTCGAGGAGCAGGACTGCGGCGCGATCGCGACGCGCGTGGCGGAGGCCGTTGCGGACCGCGCCGTCCGCTTTCCCAAGGTGGTCTTCTGGGCCGACAGCCGCCGGCGGATCCGCCGGTTCCGCAACGTAATCGTCAAGCCGAACCAGTTCGAGGCGCTGGGCATCGAGCACGCGCCGCCCGAGACCGTGGCCAGACTCTCCGACCTGCAAGAGGCGGTCCGTCGGCTCCGGGGGAAGACCGGGGCCCCGGTCTTTGCGACGCGCGGGGCGGAAGGGATTCTGGTGAGCGATCCCGAGCCGACGCTGGTGCCCGGAGTCCGCGTGGAGGGTCCAATCGACCCGACCGGCGCCGGCGACAGCGCGACCGCCGGGGCGGTCTTGGCCCTGGCGGCCGGCGCGACGTGCCCCGAAGCCGCCCTGGTCGGCAACCTCGTGGCGTCGATCACGGTGCAGCAGCTTGCCACCACGGGCACCGCCCAGCCCGACGAGCTGCCGCCGCGATTGGCCTTGTGGGCCAGGCAGCAAGGGGGCTGACCGTCTTCGACGTCGAACGGGGAATCCTGACGGGGATCGTCGTCGAACGGCAGAAGGATCGCAGCACGGGTGAGCGGAAATACGTCTTGAAGGGGCGGACTTTGGCTGGCGACGAAGTCGTTGTAGTGACGAAACTGGGCTCAACTGGAAGACTGGTGATCATCACAGTCTATTTGGTGTAGCATGGCATCGGCACAAACTATGGTCTGTGACATTTGCGGCAAGCGAGGCGCACGAGTCCGCCGCGTTTCTCGGAGCTACGGGAAAGGCGAGGGCTTGCTAGTGATCGAGAATGTTCCCGTGGTCAGTTGTCCCCACTGCGGGGAGACCTACCTCACCGCCGAGACACTCCACGAGATCGAGCGAATCAAACTCCATCGCCAAAGCTTTGCCAGCAAGCGTCGGGTGGCCGTCGCGGATTTCGCGTGAACTCGAACGTGCTTCCCGTCTCGGACCGTGAGAAAGGGCCGTCATGAACAAGTCGTCAATGCTTCTCGTCGCGGCCGTGGGATTCGGCGTTCTCGGTCCGCTGACAACTCCCGCAGCCGGAGAGGACGGCAAGCCCGCGGCCCTGCCGAAGGCCGAACTCCTCTCGGTGCGGATCGACAAGCCGATCCCCGGGACGAGCGGAATGGGCCGCGCCGGAACCTACAGCGGCACCTCGTTGGCCTTTTGGGTCACCTATCCCCAAGGCCGGATCATCGGCTTCGATCCCAAGGCCAGCCGGGTGGAGAGCTTCACGGACGACAAGGGGATCGACCTCTCCGAGCCCTACAACCGGCCGTTTAGTTGGTCGCGTCTTGGTACCTTCAGGGACGCGGGCTACACCACTCAGGATGGGCGCCTCGTGGAAGTCGGCGGCGACAGCGTGCCTGCCCGCGGGGCCGCCAAGATCAGCTTCAAGGCGACGCTCGTCGTTCTGTGCGCGTCGCAGGAGAAGACGGTCGAGCAAAAGGGCATCTCACTGAAGACCGGCGGGAAAATGAACCTCGGCCCGCTGGCGGTGACCGTCCAACAAGCGCCGGTGGAGTCTTGGGGCGGCCAGGCGAAGATGGCCGTCTCTCTGACCGCGAACCAGCCGCGGCCGACGGCGGCGCCCGCGGCGTCCGGCCGGATCCCCACCGCCCCGGCGGCCGCCCTGGACGATCCGCTCGCCTCCATCAAAGAGGTTGCCTTTTTCGGTCCGGACGGCGAAGAGATCAGAAGGACCAGTTCGGGCTCCAGCATCAAGCACGAGTCCGGCGAGACCACTGCCACCCGGACCTACGCCATGGCCGAGAAGGCCGACGTGCTGACGGTGAGGGTCACGTACTTCGAGAAGGTCGAGGCGGTCAAGGTGCCGCTATCCGTCGAAACCGGGGTCGGGTTCTGAACCGGGAAACCGAGCTTCGACCACGGTTCCACACGACGATATGGTCGTCGTAGTCGTGGCCGTGGGTGCTGCCGCCGGCATGTTGGACTCCACGCCATCGCCCGGGAGGAAAGGACTGTAGGCCCGCAACTCGACGCGGATCGGCACGTCCAATTCATGCCGCACATCCGCCACGGGGAAATAGTCAAGATAGCGAATCTGCTTAAGGTCTCCGGTCCCATCCTTGCGCGTGGCGACGGTCATGCGACGGTTTCCTGGCGTAAGCACGAGAAACGGTTTGCCCAAGACCGTGGGGCCCGGCAGGCGATTGAAGAGAGAGCACCTGCCGACGCGTTCGTGCGGGTCGAGGCACAGATAGCCAGTGCCGAGGCCGCCGAGGGGCATCCCACCCTGTTCCACCGCCTCAGCGGGGTAAACCGTCGCCGGGTCTGTCAGGAAAAAACCGGCTTGACCAAGCGGAAAAAAACGTATCTTTTCGCAAGGCGGGGCTTATTTACAGGGGAATCGCAAGGGGGTATCTTGGGATCCTTCAAGCAACCACGTACCGATTTTCTTAGGAGGTAACGCATGAAACGGTTAGGACTGTTGGTTGTGCTGCTGAGTTTCGTGGTGTTCGCCGCGGGCTGCCCGAAGAAGAAGACGGAGACGAAGGACGGCAAGGGCGGGAAGGGGCAGCAGGGGCAAAAGGAGGACGACGCCAAGGCGAAGGCCAAGGCCAAGGCGGACGCAGAGGCCAAGGCCAAGGAGGACGCCGAGGCCAAGGCCAAGGAGGACGCCGAGGCTAAGGCCAAGGCTAAGGACGACGTAGAGGCCAAGGCTAAGGAGGGAGCAGACGCCAAGGCCAAGGCGGACGCAGAGGCCAAGGCCAAGATGGAACAAGAGGCCAAGGCCAAGGCGGACGCAGAGGCCAAGGCCAAGGCCGAAGAGGAGGCCAAGGCCAAGGCCGACGCAGAGGCCAAGGCCAAGGCCGAAGAGGAGGCGAAGAAGAAGCCTACTGTGCCTACCCCGGATCCCAAGCCGTAGGTTGATCAGTCGGGGCCGTGACGTGGGGAGCGCCTGCCCCTTCGACTCGCGCCGAAACGGGTCAATCGGAGTTGGCGCCCTGTAAGAAGTCTCTGGGAAGGCCACCCGCGCCGACAAGCCGGGCGGCCTTCCCTTTTTTGCGCGCGTTGGCCTCACGGGTTGGCACCGGAGTTGCATAACATGCCTGCGGCAAGGCCAAAGGCCACGGCCTTGTCTGCCGGACGTGGCCCGACGGATGTTGAGGTGTCCTCCGGCCGGGCCCGATTCGGTGGCTTCCCGGTCGTTTTCAGCCCTTTGACGCCTACGGAAGAAGGCAGCAGCCATGGATCGGCACGGAGGAGCGCTGCAAGAATGTGCCGGAAACCTGCCGGGCGGTGAGCAAGTTTTGCAGGGCGCCTCGCAACCCGATGGGTCGCCGTTGCCGAAGCGAATCCTCGGCCGCGCCGACCCATAGATTCCTAGGAGGTCTATGACCATGAAAAGTTGGATGACGCTCGTTCTCAGCTTGTCAATCGCGGGCGCCGGCGCGCGCGCCGGCTTTGCGCAAGATGCCAAGGCGACGTCGAAAGACCCGCCGACTCAGGCCGCTCAGGAGAAGCCCGCCGACTTGGCGAAACTGCGGGCCGAGATGCACCGCGCTATGGCCGCCTTGATCGAGGTCCAAGCGGCCGAGAACCCGGACGCGGCCAAAGTCAAGGAGTTGACCGCGAAGGTGCAGGAACTCCGATCGAAGGTTTGGGGGCAGCGGCAGCAAGGCCCCGGGTCTGGAAACACTGGGCCAGGCGGGCCCGGCTGGCGTGGTGGGTGGGGGGGCCCGGGACCGGGAATGGGACCCGGATGGGGGGCAGGTGCTGGGGGAGGGCCCCATGGTCCTGGCATGGGGCCCGGCAGAGGTCCCGGTGCCGGACGCGGCCCAGGCGCCGGATGGGGAGGGCGAGGAATGGGCCCTGGACCCGGCCCGGGTGCTGGTCGAGGCCCAGGTTGGGGGCCAGGTCCCGGGCGTGGTCCTGGCGCGGGACGCGGCCCTGGATGGGGTGCCGGCATGGGGCGAGGCCCTGGCCGCGGCTTCATCGACCAGGACAACGACGGAATCTGCGACCGCTATGAACAAATCTGGGGACCTGGGAGATAATGGAGGAGTTGTCCCCCTGAGGCTCGGCCCATGCGTTGGTCGCGGACGATCGGCTCGGTCGGAGCGTTGTTGGCTGCGTGGGCCGGCTTGGCCGCGTGGCAGTACGACGAGTACGGCCACGAGTGCGACATGGCCCAACAGACCCTGGCGCGCCAAGCCGATTCGGTGATGAATGC
>CAYGZI010000236.1:0-1821 GCA_964354245.1 uncultured Planctomycetaceae bacterium | reverse complement strand
CCTGGTGGGCGGGATCCGCTCCCATCGCCGCATGGGGTGGTTCTTCTCTTCACAGCTTCGGGGGGTGCTGGCGGAGTTGACGGACTCCAAGGACATCCTTGCGGCCGCGGTAGTCTCCGAGAAGGGCGACCTGGTGCTGACTGCCGGCCAATCCGGCCTGCTCGACGCCTCCCGACCCACTGCAATCGGTCAGTCCTGGGAAGCACGCTGCTTCCGGTACGCGATGGATTTCCGGCTGGAGCCGGAGCCCGACGGCGGGCCTCCGGGACCCGGCGCGGGCCGTGGCGGCGGGCCGGGCGGTGGCGGCCGGGGTGGCGGCCGCGGACCTCGCGGCCCTGATCCCGACCACGCCAGTCCGTTGGCTGCCGGCGGCCGGTTCGTCGCCGTCTTGCTGCTGGACCGCACGGCGACCGATGCCTTCTGTCGCCGGGCCTGGTGGGTCCGATTCTGGCTCGTGGCGGCCGGCGGAGTGGTGCTGATCGCGGCCTCCGCTGCCTGGCACGCGACCGTCCGTTGGACCGCGGCCCACGCGAGATCCCGTCTCCTGGAAACCGAGGCCCGCCACCTCCGCGACCTCAGCCACGCCGCCGCCGGCCTGGCCCACGAGACCCGCAATCCCCTCGGCCTGATCCGCGGCTGGACCCAGCGCCTGGCCGACTCCAAGGTCCTCCCGTCCGAGCACGAGCAGCAGGCCCGCGCGATCCTGGAGGAGTGCGACCGCGTGACCTCGCGGGTCAATCAGTTCCTGGCGTTTGCCAAGCCTCGCGATCCGAGCTCCACGCCGCTGGATGCGGGCTCATTGATCGACGAGTTGGCGATGCTCCTGGAGCCGGACCTGGAGGCCAAGCAGTTGAGGCTGGAGCGATTCGGCGTGCCGGGCCCAACGCTCTGCGCGGATCGCGAGATGCTTCGCCAGGCCCTTTTCAACCTCGTGCGTAATGCCATTCTGTTCTCGCCGCCGCAGGCCGCGGTTGAAATCGGCGTGGTGCCCGGTGAGAATGGACAGTACCGCGTCGAGGTGGCCGATCGCGGCCCCGGCGTGCGGCCCGAGCAGGTCGATCTGCTCTTTACTCCCTACTTCACGACGCGGCCGGACGGCACGGGGCTGGGGCTGGCGATTGTCCGCCGGATTGCCGCCGGCCACGGGTGGGAGGCGGGCTATCGGCCGCGCCCCGGCGGCGGCTCGGTCTTCTGGCTGGACGGCATTCATGGCGGATAGGCCGCGGACGATTCTGGTGGTGGACGACGAGGCCCCGCAGCGCAAGCTCTTGGGCGGGTTCCTGGAGTCTCGGGGATTCCGCATTGCCGAGGCAGCGTCCGCAGAAGACGCCCTGGAGACGATCCGCCGCCAGCCGCCCGACATGGTCCTCTTGGACGTCCGCCTCCCGGGGATCAGCGGCATTGAGGCCCTTGCCCAGATCCGCAACCTGGCCGAGCGGCTCCCGGTCCTGTTGGTCACGGCCTATGCCGACCTGCGCCAAGCGGTCTCGGCGATGAAAGGCGGGGCCGACGACTACCTCACCAAGCCGTTGGACCTGGACGAGTTGGAGGCTGCCGTCCTGGATGCCCTCGGCCCCGCGGAGGCCGAAGCCGCGCAAGCCGCCCCAGGAGCCGCGCTGGGACAAGATGACCTGCCGCCGGGGCTGGTCTGCGAAAGTGCCGCCATGCGCCGCGCGATCCAAATTGTACGCGTCGTGGCGTCCTCCAACGCCCCGGTCTTGATCCTGGGCCAGAGCGGCGCGGGCAAGGAGGTTGTCGCCCGGCTGATTCACCAGTGGAGCCCGCGCTCGGCCGGGCCGTGGGTCGCGGCCAATTGCGCTG
>CAYGZI010000235.1:0-8391 GCA_964354245.1 uncultured Planctomycetaceae bacterium | reverse complement strand
GAGGGAAGACAGGAGACAGGAGAAAGAAGACTGGAGGCCGGAGGCAAAAGGCGAAAGACAGCCTTCTTTACAGGTCCGGCCGTTCTTCTTGATTCGTCCCTCTCCTGTCTCCTGTCTCCTATCTCCTGTCTCCTGTCTTCCCCCTTCGTGTCTTTGTGCCTTTGTGGTTGAATCGGCGGTGACGAATGCCCTCTGCCCGCCGCCGATTGTACCGGACGCGGGGCCTTCGGGAAACCGTCTGCCGGGCAGAAAACGCACTGCGGATGCAACCGGCAAACTCGGCATACGCGGCCCGCGCTGCCTACTCCGCACGACCGCCGCGGCGTGCAGGGAAAGACGGCGGGCGCACGGGGATCCCGCAGCGGGCGGCCTCTGGAGGGTTTGACCCGGCGATATAATTCCCTAGACGTCACAAGGGAGGAGCGGATCATGGCACGACTCTTGGCGCGGATCTTTGCGGTATTCGCCGTTGGCCTCGGCGTGGGGATCCTGGCGTGGGGGATCAGCGCGGCGGTCAAGAACGAGTCGGTCCGGGCCCCGACCTTTTGCGGCGACGCTTTCCTCCAATCCGCCAGCGAGGTGATCGGCTGGGGAGCCGGCATTCTGGCGGTCGGCATCACCACGCTGGTTCTCACGCTCATCCAGCGGGCGCCCTCGAGCGATTGGGACGAATGAGCGTCCCGCCGCGGGGAATCTGTTGCGCGTGCTGATGCCTCGCCGGAGGCAGTGCGCTTCGGTATCGCGCTTCGATACCCCGGGCCCTTGACGGCAGTGCGGCGAATTGCTACAAGGCTCTCAGTCGCGCAGTGCGCGAAGGGGCCGGTGGCAAGGCACTTGGGCCTTCTACCCCAACGGAGTCTTTGAGCCGACGGAGCGCAGGGCACTGCCGGGAATCTCTTCACTCACCACTTTCCGGGACCAGCGAGGTGTCGCCATGAGTACGCTGTTTGACATCGGAAGCCTATTGGGCAGGATCGTGCGTCGTTTGGGGGCCGGGCGGCGGGACGGCCGGCGGAATCGAAGCGGGAGGCCGTCGTTCAGACTTCGCGGGCTGGAACCGCTGGAAGAGCGGGCCCTGCTGAGCGTGTACTTCGTCAACGACGGCGACACGGCGCTCGACCAGTGGTGTACTCGCCCCGGAGACGACGCCTATTCGGGCAAGTACGCCACGGTGCCCAAGGCGTCGGTGCAAGCGATCCTGGACTCCTACAACCTGGAGCCCGGCGACGTCATCCGCATCGACACCGGGCGCTACTATCTCAGCGGCAACATCGCGATCGCCGCGGAGGACTCGGGCACGAGCGCGAAGCCGCTGGTCATCGAGGCCTCGCCCTACGGGGTGACGCTGGCCCGCGGCGACGCCGCTCCCGGCAGTTGCGGCATCCAGATCGACGGCGCCAGTTACGTCACGATCCGCACGGCGTCGAGCACGAAATACGCGGCGGCCCAGCGGTGGATGCGCGTCACCGGGGCTTACGACGGGGTTTACGTGGCCGGGGACCACGCCACCCTGAGCGGGCTCGACGCGACCGGGAATCTCCATAGCGCCATTTCGGTCGTCGGCCACGCGGCCGATTACGCGACCATCGAGAACTCGCTGGCCCGCGGAAGCAGCGGCGCGGACGGCGCCGGCATCCACATCGAGCAGGCCGATTCCGTCACCGTGCGCAACGCCACCATGGTCGGCAACGCCAAGTATGCGCTGTACGTGGCCGATGCGCTCAATCCCTTGCTCCGCGACAGCATTCTCCGGGCGGACGGCGCGGGGGCATACTCGATTTACTGCTCGGACGTGGCCGGCGGATCGTCAGACTACAACGACATGTACGCAACCGCCGGCGCCAACGTGGCGTACTACGAAGGGGACCGCCCGACCCTGGCCGACTGGAACGCCGCCACCGGCCAGGACGCCAATAGCATTAGCACGGACCCGCAGTTCGCGGACCTTGCCGGCGGCGACCTGCACCTGAAATCGAGCGGCAGGGTGAGCCTGCCCGCGGGGACGGGCGGCGGACGCTACGACCCGGAGACGAATCTCCCTCCTTTGGACCCGGCGGCCTGGGCGGTCGATTCGGTCACAAGCCCGGGCATCGATGCCGGCGATCCCGCCAGCGCCTACGCGAAGGAGCCGGCGCCCAACGGCGGCCGGGTCAACCTGGGGGCCTACGGCAACACCGGGCAGGCTTCCGCGAGCGACGAGGTGGCTCCGCAGTTGCTGGCCTACGGCGTAGTCGAGGATACCGGCCAGAGCCAGACCGACTTCCTCACCAACGACGCGACGCCCACACTGGGCTTCCTTTTCAGCGAAGTGATCGTTGGCTTGGACGCCGACGTGATCGTGGAGGATCCGTCGGGTGATCCCGTGGAGGCGATCGTCGCCGGGTGGGAGACGGACCGGCTTTCGGTGACGTTCCCAGCGCCTCTTTCGGAAAACGGCGAGTACACGGTCACGCTGAATGGGACTGCGACCATTTGCGACTCTGCCGGCAATGCGCTGGCCGGCGGCGACCAGATCCGGTACTTCACCCTGGATGCCGAGGCGCCCACCGTCGCCACGGTCGCGCTGGTCGAGGACACCGGCACGAGCGGCAGCGACCGGATAACTCTCGATACGACTCCCACGCTGGTGGTGACGTTGACCGAGCCCGTGTTTGGAAGCGACGACGACGTGGAGGTCTACAATCCGCTGGGGGACCCTATCTCGCCGGACGGCATCAGCGGCTGGGGCACGGACACTCTGACGATCGTTTTCGAGACCGCGCTGGCCGACGGCGGGTACCGCGTGGTCCTCAAGGGCACGTCCACCATCGAGGACGAAGCGGGCAATGCGCTGGGCGGCGGGGCCGACGAGGAAGTGTGCTTCACCATCGACACCCAAGCCCCGACCGTCACCGGCTACTTCCTGGAAGACGATTGCGGTTGGAGCCCGAGCGACCAGATCACCAACGATTCGACGCCGACGCTCCTCTTCACGTTCGATGAAGTGGTCCACGGGATTGATGCGGACGTGACGGTGCTCGATCCCAGCGGCGACCCCGTAACGCCGGACGGCATCAGCGGCTGGGGGACCGTCACGCTTTCGATCGCATTTGCGGCGCCCCTTTCCGGGCAAGGCGAGTACACGGTCACGCTCAAGGGGACGACGACCGTCACCGACACCGCCGGCAACCCGCTGGGCAACGGATCGGACGAAGAGCGGCACTTCACCCTGGATACGACTCCGCCCGAGATCGTCAGCTCGGTCATGTGCGAAGACACGGGGATCAGCTCCACCGACATGGTCACCGGCGACACCACGCCGGAGTTTACGATCCGGTTCAGCGAGGTCGTGTACGGCACGGACGCGGACGTGAGCGTCCTGGATCCGAGCGGCGACCCCGTCGCGCCGGACAGCATTGCCGGCTGGGGCACCGACACGCTGGTGATCGCCTTCAGCACGCCGCTGGCCGAAGAGGGCCAATACACCGGCACCCTCAAGGGGACCTCAACGATCCTCGACGTGGCCGGCAACCCGCTCTACGGCGGACAGGACGCCGTGGGGCTTTTCACGATCGACACCCGCGGGCCGACCTTGACGGGCTATGAGCTGGCCGACGACAACGGGCCCAGCGCCGCCGATCAGGTCACCAACGATGCGGCGCCCGAGCTGAGCATTGCCTTCAGCGAGCCGGTCTACGGGACCGATGCCGACGTGATCGTCGTGGATCCGTCCGGCGACCCCATCGCGCCGGACAGCATCACCGGCTGGGGGACCGGCGCGCTGGCGATCGCGCTGAGCACGCCGCTCGAAGAGGAGGGGACCTACCGCGTTACCGTGAAGGGAACGACGACCGTTACCGACGCGGCCGGCAATCCGCTGGGCGACGGGGCCGACGCGGAGTTCGAGTTCACCCTCGACTTCCACTCCCCGAGTCTGACGGACTATTGGCTGCTGACCGACACCGGCGTGGACTCCGGCGATCGCGTCACCAGCGACGACACCCCGGAGTTGCACTTCCTCTTTGACGAGCCGGTCTACGGCGGGGATGGCGACGTCGTCGTCACCGGCCCGACGGGCGGGACGGTCGCGCCCGACAGCATTGCCGGCTGGGGAACGAGCGAGTTGACCGTTGCGTTTACTTCGCCGCTGGCCGAACAGGGCGAGTACGCGATTGTGCTGAAGGGGACCTCGACGATCGAAGACCTTGCCGGCAATCCGCTGGCCGGCGGGGCCGACGAAGTGCGGCATTTCACCCTGGACGGGGAGCCCCCGACCGCCGCCATTATCGAGGTCGTTCCCGATCCGCGGACCGGGGCGGTCGATCAGATCGAGATCGACTTCAGTGAGCCCGTCTACGGTTTCGATCCGTCCGATCTTGCGCTCTCGCGCAACGACGGAGGCAACCTGCTGGGCGGCGCCGAGCCGCTCACCACCGCCGACAATGTCCATTGGGTGCTCGCCGGACTGACCGGCCTTACGGGTCTGCCGGGCCAGTACGCCCTGGTCCTCACTGCGGCGGGCTCCGGAGTCACCGACGCTGCGGGCAACCCCCTGGCCGATGACGCCCGGGAGGAGTGGACCGTCCATCCCACGTCGTTTACGGGCACTTCCGGCGACGATGAATTCATCTTTGTGGCCGGCAACCCGTGGCACACGGTGACCGTGACGCTCAACGGCGGATCGCCGGTCACGTACCAGTATCCTGCCTCCGAGTCGCCGAATCTCACCTTCAACGGCCTGGGAGGCTACGACACGATCCTCATCACCGGCGGACCCGGCAACGATACGGCCGCCCTCCGCAAAGGCACCGTGGATGTCGTCGGCGCCGACTATCAGGTCCACGGCAAAGGCATGGAGACGATCCACGTCGAGGCCGGCGGCGGGACCTCGCAGTTCGCGCGGCTGTACGACAGCAACGGCAACGACCGTTTCGTCGTCGGCCCCAGGGTCGCCTCGATGTCGGACAAGGATTACCCGGAGTTGTATGCCAACTCCGTCTCGGGATTTGACAAGATCTATGGCGCAACCACGGGCACGGGAACCGACGAAGCCCACTTCTACGACTCCAGCGGAAACGACATCTTTGTCGCCAAGACGCCCGTTTCCTACATGGTGGGCGCGGGGTGCTTCAACCTGGTTTCCGGGTTCGAGCAGATGTCTGGCCACGCGACCGCCGGCGGCCCCGGCGATCGGGCCTATCTCTACGACTCTCCCAAGGACGACACGTTTACGTTCCGAGCCACGCCGGTCCCGACGGGCGAGATCGTCAACGCGTCCGGCTATCTGCGCTCGGCCTCCGGATTTGCCTACACGTGCGCCCGCAGCGTGATCGGCGGCATGGACGAGGCCCACCTCTACGATTCGCCCGGCGACGACCTGTTCGTCGGCCGGCCCACGTCCAGCTACCTTGTCGGCCCCCGCTTTTCCGCGTATGTCTTGGGTTTCCCGGCCGTCGCTGCGCATGCCGCCGGCGGCGGCAGCGACGAGGCGAGACTGTACGATGCGCCGGCCGCCGGCGCGTTCCCATCGGGCGACGATACGTTTACCTCGCGGCCGACCTCCAGCGAGCTGGTGCGCCCGGGGGTCTTCTCGCTCCAGGCCGAGGGTTTCGACAAGGTTTCCGCCTTCGCCACCAGCGGCACCGACGTCGCCTACTTCTTCGATTCCCCCGGCGACGACACGCTGAAGGGCACGCCGACCTACGCCCAGATGAAAGGCCCCGGCTACGACAACTACGCCAACGCGTTCGACGAGGTCTACGCCGACGCAACCGCCGGAGGCACTGCCGACAACGACCGGGCCAAGCTCTACGATTCCGCGGGGAATGACTCCTTCTGGGGCCATCTGGTCGACGCCGTTCTGAGCGACGGCACACTCGACGACGACAGCGGTGCCCTGGCCGCTGCGGGGACCTACTACCACCGGCTCTCCGGCTTCAGCGCCGTGGACGCCTACGGCACGGCCGGCCCCACAAACCATCGCACGATCAAGACGCCGGTCGACTACTTGCTGAGCTTCCACGGCGAGTGGATCGGCGACCCGTGGCTGTGAGGCAGCGGGGGTCAAGGGTCAGGGGCTGGGGATTAGTGTCTTACGGTGAGACTCCCGCGCGTCTTGCGCGCATCAAGTACAGTAGGTCGTTCATTATGTCGCGTAGCGGGCGGGCTTGCCCGCCGTTTGGCTGCGGCCGTAGGCCGCATTAGGGATTGACGCGGATTTCCCAGACGCCGGCTCCAATCTCCTCGGAGGCGATCCGCACGTCGAGGAAATGGCGCAGCGTTTCCACGTTGGTGCGGGTGTGTTCGGAAGGCGGCAGCGTGCGGAACCGCCCCCCGCCCGATAGCGCCATGGGGATCAAGAGTTGATCCGCCAGGTGCGTGCCCACCGGCGCCTCTGCGTCGAGGTAGCGGCGGACCTCCCGGACGACCCCCTTCGCGACCGTCTCGGCCGGCACCCCTCTCTCTCCGAAGCCCGAGAAGACCTCCGTGACGTGCTCGCTTTCCAGCTCGACGATCAGCACGTTTCCAGGGCCCTGAGAATCGACCTCTTCCACGGCCACGCAATCCGGCGGCCAACCAAGACGCCGCCGCAGGGTATCGACTTCGCGCTCGGCAATGTGCCGCGGGAGCCGCGAGACGATCCCCCGCGCCAGACGCCGGACCACCCGGCCGCGCTCGAGCAGTTCGACCGCGCGCAAGTGGGGGCAAGGTTGGATGGCAACCGTCACCTGGCCGCCGCCCGCGGGATAGAACCCGGGACGATCCAGGGTCGCTTCCACCTCCGGGCCCATCCGGCCCAACAGGGGCAAGAATGCCTTCTGGAGGAAGTCCAGCGGGGGGGCGTATGTGTTGTGCGTGCCCCCGCGCAGGCAGAGTCGCGAGGGACGCTCCGCCAGCATGAGCGCCGGCAGCACGGTCTGAAGCACGAGCGTAGCGCTGCCTGCCGTGCCGACGTCGAAGCAGTAGTCCCCGGGCCGGACTGCCGCCGGCACAAACGTGAGTTCCCTTGACCCGAGCGATGCCCCCTCGACCCGGGCCTCGGCGACCTCAGCGGCGGCCGTCACAGCGGTCAGGTGCTGGCGTCCGAGCCCGGGCTTGGGTCGTCTTGCGCGGATCCGCTGGATGCAGAACGGCTTGCCGGTCACCAGCGAAAGGGCCAGCGAAGTCCGCAGGACCTGACCCCCGCCTTCGCCGGAGGAGCCGTCGATGGTAAGCATGGTGGGTCATGCGGCTGCCCGCCGCGGACGTAACTCCTTGAGCAGATTCACCGTCCGGAGCATTACGCCGTCGTCGTCGTAGAACTGGACGACCCCCGCCCCAACCAGCCACATGGCCATCATTCGGTCGGTACGGTAAGAGCGGGCCAGAAGGCTCTGGTTTTCGACGAGCAGGGTCTCGTGCAAGTCCAGTTCATTGGGGACTCTGGCGCCCAGTTCCTCGAAGGTCCGGGCGACGAGAAGTCGGACTTGCTCAGCCTGAGAAGCCGCAGTCACTAGGTCGGTCTCCGCGGCCGCGGGCGCAGAAGCAGTCACATCCGGCAACCGCAGCCGATCCCTTGTGGTTACATCGGGCGTCTCTGGCCGAAAGGGTTGTCCGAATCTTGTTTGCTGCGCAATCTGCCTAGAGTGTTCATGCGCCTCATCTTGCCCACCTTGCCGTTGCCGCCTAGTTGGCGGGACGGACTCAGGGCGTGGCAAGATCAAGATTGCGTGCGACGCCATCCGCTGCCGGACCAGCGTCAGCGAGGTCCTTTCGGCCGGCGAGACTCCCCAAGGGACCTGACGGCTGCGTCGGAGAAGGTGACGGGCGTCATTTGCGGAGTCGCCAGGCTATCTGGGCGCGAAGGGTTTGGGGGAGTATCATCCGGCATGGCCGCTTCGCTCAAACGCATCCTGGTGACCGGCGGGGCTGGTTTTCTCGGCTCGCACCTGTGCGAGCGTCTGGTCCAGCAGGGACACGACGTGATCTGCCTGGACAATTTCTTCACCAGCCAGAAAGACAACATCTTCCACCTGCTCCCCAGGCCCAACTTCGAGCTGGTGCGCCATGACGTCACTTTGCCGATCTTCCTGGAGGTCGATGAGATCTACAACCTGGCCTGCCCCGCTGCCCCCGGACACTACCAGCACAACCCCATCAAGACCATGAAGACCTCGGTGATGGGGGCGATCCACGTCCTGGGCATGGCCAAGCGATGCGGGGCCAAGGTCCTCCAGGCGTCCACCAGCGAGATCTACGGCGATCCCGAAGTCCATCCCCAGCCCGAAGACTACCGCGGCGCCGTCAACACCATCGGCCCCCGTGCGTGCTACGATGAAGGCAAGCGGGCGGCCGAGACGCTCTTCATGGACTACCACCGCAAGAATCGCGTCAACGTGCGGATCGTGCGGATCTTCAACACCTACGGCCCTC
>CAYGZI010000234.1:0-8404 GCA_964354245.1 uncultured Planctomycetaceae bacterium | reverse complement strand
TCAATCTGCGGTGTTCTTTTCGTGCTTTCGCCCTTTCGCGTTTTCGTGATGACTCGATTCCCCTGCTACTAACTAGGCCGCTCGGATCCACAGCACCGCGTCGCCCGCGAACGGCGCGGTGAGCTGCCGCCGCTGGCCGCCCTCGGTCTTGCCGCCGGGCTGCATCGCGCCGGTGCCGGGGTTGAGCCACTCCGCGCGAAGCGTTCCCTTCGCACCCGAGAAATCGACCGTCACCTCCCCGCCCTTGGGAAGATAGACCGCGTATTGCGTCTTGGCCTTGCCCGCCGTCGCCAGGCAATAGCCGGTTGACGCCAGATCGTTCTGCGGCGTCATGGCAGCCAGCGGCAGGCGCCGGGCCAACTTGAGCGTCTGCCCCATCGCCTCGCGCACCGGCTCCCATCGCGGATCGCCTTTCTGCCCGAGCACCCCGCCGTCGTACGGGTCCATAAAAAGCGGACTGAGCCCGCGCAGGAAGCTCTTCCACACCCACGCCCGATTGCCCCCGATCCCCCAGAGGTGGTCGGTGTCGCTCAAGATCACCTTGCGCCCGTCGGCGGCGGGCGGATCGTCGCGGTAGCCGCCCTCGGAATTGGGCGAAATCCAATCGGCCGGGCTATCGAAGAGCGTCTTGTTGCTCCCGCCCTTGTATTGGAAGGTCATCCCCACCGGGTGCTGCTTGGCCTTGCCCCGCTCGTACTCGTGGATGAAGCGGATCACGTGGTACTGCCACTCGGTCGAGGGCGGGTGGTTCTCGTTGGAGATCTCGTAGAGCACGTTGTCGAGGTCGTTGACCGTATCCACGACCTTGCGCACGTAGCGCTCCTGGATCGCCCGGAGCGCCGGGTGCTTGAGCGTGTGAATGTCCACGCCTTGCTGGACCTCGCGGCCGACGCCCTGGACGTTGTTGTCCGGGTGGAAGGGGTGCGCCTTCCAGGCCCCGGACACGAACTGCATCCCCCAGCCCTCGAAAAGCATGATCGAGACGTAAATGCCTCGCTTTCCCGCAGCTTCCACCCGCGTGCGCAGACGCCGGAAGTACTCCGGATCGAGCTTGTCGAGATCGAACTTCGGCTTGCCGTCGGCGGCCACTGCCGGGCCGGTCCGTGCGAACGGGTGCGGGAAGGCCGTGTGGACCCGCTTTTCGCCGTTGGCCTTCGTGTCCCACTTCACCAGTTCCCACGTCCACAGCCTGATGAAGTTGTGGTCGTAGCGGTCGAGGAAATCGAGGTGGGCGTCGAAATCGAAGCGCGGCGGCGGATCGGTCGGCCCGAGGTCCACCAAGTTGGCCCACGTGTGCGCACCGGTCAGATAGACCGCCTTGCCGCTCCCGTCGGTAAAATAGCGGCGGTTTTCGGGATGGACGCGCAAGGGGCCGGCGGCGGGCATCGTTTTCAATTCGTCCACATTTGCCCTCTGCCTCGCCAGCAGGCCGCGCGGCCGCGTTTGGCTGAACACCGCTGCGCCGGCCGCACACCCGGCGGCGCGACAAAGGAAATCGCGTCGGTTCATGGTTTCTCTTCTCCCGTGGCTGAAAACGCGCGATGAAGTTCCCGGACCGTTTTCTGTTCGACCTCATCGAGCTGCTCGAAGAGCGGCTTCTCGCTGAGGTCGAACGAGCGTCGCGGTTTGCCGTCAGGTGTGCCGCGCTGACTGCCGTTGTGGAAGCACCATCCCGCCGCCCCCCCCTTGCGGGCCCCGAGCGCGGCGGTCACGAAATCCTCGGCCGAAGGCTCCCAGCCCTTGGTGAACCCCCGGCGGAACGGCTCCTGGTAGTGGACCGGCGCCACGCGCCCGTGCTCGTTGACCCATGCGGCATACTGCCGCGCCTGCGACTCGACCCGCTTGGGGATTTTGGGGCCCCGGTCCCCGTGTGGGCTGAGGAAGTCCACACGCACCGTATCGAGATACTCCTTGACGTCCTGCGGCGTCAGATCGCCGGCATGGGAGGCGGTGATGAGCCGCTTGGGGTCGATCTGCTTGGCGGCGCTGCAAAGCTGCTTGAGGTCGTCGAAGGAGACGTACCGCTTGTCGCGGATGTTCCGCTCGTTGCCCAGGTCGAGATACCAGTTCCGCTGGGCCTTCAGCGCGGTGACGAGCGTCTCCACCGCGCGGCGATGGGCGGCAACGGCCTGAAGCCGCGGCGAGCCCGTGATGCCGTTGCCGCGCGAAAGCGTCACATCGACGATCATCCCCCGCCGGTCGCACTCGCTGGCCAGCCGCTTCAGGGCCCCCAGATACGGCTCGCGCGGATTGCCCTCCGCGTCTATGGCCGAGACGTTGCTCCCAAACCCGCTCCAGGTGGCCCAGACGCGGATCCAGTTGAAGCCCAGCCGCTGCATATCGTCGAGATCGCGTTGGATGGTTTCCGGCGAGGCCCCGAGCGCCCCATAGTAACTGATCCCCAACAAGAATGTCGGTTTGCCGTCGATGGTGAACTTCGCACCCTCGATCCCCAGCTCAGTGGCGGCGGCGGGCATCGCAAAGCCGGCGAGCCAGGCGAGGGCCAATGGGAAATGTCGGCGAAAGTGTTTGTTGCTCATCGGTCGGTCCGTCTCCGTTCGGATCACAAGGGAAGGTATTCTACACGATTCGCAAGCTCTTCGGGATCGGCCGCCTTGGCAATCAACTCCAGGTCACGGCAGAAGCCCCTTGGCGCGGAGCTTGGCCGCCAAAGGTGATGGACCGGCTTTCTGGCGCGCCTCTTCCGCGAACTGCCAGCGGCGCCGGATGTCGGCGTCCAGTTCCTCCTGGTGATCCCAGTAATACGCCAGCGCAGAGTGGATCTGGCCCAGCGTCAAATCGGGATGCTGAAAGTGCAGCTCCTCCGGACTCCAACCGTGTGCCAACTGGGCCATCACCAGCTCGACCACCTTCATCGTCGTGCCCGTGATGATCGGCACGCCGTTGCCGTCGATCTGCACGTGTTCGTAGCTTGTGCTGGTTGCGGGCGTCGTACTCATGACACGGTCCTCCGGCCGGCACGAACCATTGCCACGATCTCCTCTCTCCCTAAGTTGAGACTGATGCCTGGCACATCGAGGGGCGATTTGGAGGCACGGTCCGGCTTCAGCAAAAACACTTGCCCGTCGCGCCGCCGTATGCGAACGGCGCCCTCGCGATTTGCCGTGTCGAGTACCGAGCCAAGGCGCTTCCGAGCCTCGGAATACGTGTACTCCTTCATAGACCTGCTCCCACCACGTTCACACGGTGCGTCGCGCCTTCTTCTTTCTCGCCTTCTTGGGAGGGGCTTGAGGCGGCGCAGATGCCCCACGAAGTAAGCCCTCGGTGCTCAGGTCCTCGTCGATCTCCGGCCAGTGGATGCCGTAGCCGCCGCCCGCGATCTCCCAGTGTTGCCGCTGAGCGCGCGTCGCGTTGAGCAAGCGCGGATACCACACCAGCGGCACGGAGATCGTTCTTCCGTCCATCAGTGAAACCGTCAGGACGTCGTCGGTTGTCTCGACCCCGGCGACACGCTCATCGGCCGCCAACGCCAAAGTGCCCATGCCATGCCTCCAACAGTTCAGCCAGATGTCCCGCTATTATCGCCTGAATGCGCCGCAACTCGTGCGCCCGAAACCCGATGTTCCGCGTAAGCGCTATCGGCTGTAGCCAGAACTTCGCCGAGAACCGCTCGCGATCCACGTGGATGTGTGGCGGCTCGTGCAGGTCATGGCTCCAGTAATAGAACCGATACGCGCCGGTGCGCAAGACGGTCGGCATGTTGAATAGTCTATCTCCGCGAATCTCGTCTCGCCACTCCCCCAAAAGGCCCACAGAACCTGCCCGATGCCTCGGCGCGGGCTCACGGCTTGGGCAACAAGACAATATCCGTCCAGTCCAGCGGCATTTCAAGGTCCGTGAAATCGCCGTTGCGTCTCATCTGGACTGCCACTCCCTCGGTGCTCGTCGCCGCGGAAACGGGGTGCGGCAGCTTCACCCGAATTGACAGACGCGCGATCGGCTTGTAGCTGTGATTCACGAGCACAACGGCCGACCCTTCCGGCCCCGTGAGCAGGCTGGTCTCGATCGGCGAAAGCTCGTCCGTCCATTGTCCAGATTCGCGCTCCACAACAAACGGTTGGGGCATCGGACGCAGCCTTCGTTCCGTCAAGGGGTTGCTTAACATCCGGAGCGGCGGCAAAGGCCATCGTTCGTCCAACGTCGTCTGTCCCACTTTGAAAGGTGAATAGGCTAGGCCAGGCATAAAAGCAATCGCCACGACCTTGCCGCCACCGTGAGACGCGGTCTGCGACGCCAGTTTCCGATCGGCGAATTGCGCCTCGTTCCTTCGCGAACTTGGCCCCTTCACGTCAAGCCGTATACCAAGCACGGGCAGTTCGCCCCCAAGTATTCCGAAGGTCCGGGCCTGCGTAATCGGCTTAATCGTGGGCAAATCGACCCGCTCGTTGAATTGGTGGCCCGTCTGCTTGATCATCTTCTTGGCGGCGTCGGCCGGCCAGACTAAGGCGGCAAAGGGCGCCAGGTAGGGCTCGTAAAACTCGTCCCGCGTGGCCGCGCCGGCACAGAGATACACCACTCCGTCCGCTTTGACCCACTCGTCGATCTTCTGCGATGCCTTGCGAGTGATGCACTGGCCCGTGATGTAAAGCACCTTGTAGTCCTTAAGCGTGCCTGCTTCCACGTCCTCTTCGCGCAAGAAGTCCGGCTGCACGCCCAAGTGCCGCAACGCCACCCACGTGAGCCGGTTCTCCACGAAGCTGGCCGGTTCGTCCGTGTGCCACAGGTCGTGGCTCACCGAGTAGAGAATCGCCACCGGGTCGCGCACGAGCTTGGCATTGTGCAAGATCGGCTCGGCCTTTTCCAACGCCCGCGTGAACTTGGCGATCCCGTCGTATTCGCTCCGCAAGTCCGACCAGTAATTCTCCGTGCCGATGTACGTCGGGCCATAGGTCCAGAAGAAGAAGCTCTTCGCCCCCTGCCCGAGCGCGGAGTAAGCCTTCAGCCGCAAGTAGCCGTCGTCGCTGGGGGTGATGAGGGCCCGCAACGCGACGTTGCGGTCGCCGATGCCGGACCGCAGGATCGCGCTGAGATAACCGAACGCCATCGCCCCGGTCCAGGTGCAACTGGGGCCGTACATGTGATTCAAGCCCAGCCAGTCCTCGGCCGAAAGGACGTCGACCGCCTCTTGGCCCCCGATCTCGAAGAAGTCCAGCCCGCGATAGCCCATCCCGCAGTGCGGCGGTCCCCAGGCATTGAAGAACGAGTGGTCCGACGGCAGCGTCTCGGTCTTCATCTGGATGCCGTGCTGCCGGAACGTCTCCCTCACCAGGTCAGTCGTCTGGCGAAGTTGCTTGACCGACCACCATTGGCCGAACTTGCCGGCGTAGTACATGACCTTGCGGGTCGGCAGGTCGGCGTCGCGCGGCAGGCTCTTGGCGTACATCGCCTCGGCCGGATACTCGACGCTCTCGATCGGCTTGCCGAGCGACTGGTCGCTCTCGCCCTTGCTGCGGAGGTAATCGCGGAACCATCGGTTGAGCTTGGCGCGATCGACCTTGCGGAAGTCCATGGTCTGGATCTCGTCGGCAATCACGTAGTGGGCCATGTTCTCGTATGTCCACTTGCCATCGGGCGAGTTCATGGCCCGGGCGATCTGGGCGGCCTCGCCCTTCTTCCATAAGGCGACGGACTCGTCGGGGTCGGCCACCAGGTGCCACGTGGCCGCGTAGGTCCGCATCCGGGCCTCTTGCAGCACGGAGACCGGCACGCCGCCCATCACGTTGAATCCCAGCAGCCGCAGCGTCTCCGTGGCCTGCCGGGCCAGCTCGGGGTCGTAGTGACCCCAGACGGAGGTGAGCACGTCGAACCTCTTAAGGGCCGGGGCGTGTCCGCCAGTGGCCGCTTTCGCCCACGCCAGGTGCCGGGCGGTCATCTGCGATCCGGTCTCGAACTCGCCTTTCTTCTCCTGCAAGGGATGCGGCAGCAGGAAAGCGATCGCGTTCGATCCGCCTTTCTCGCGGAACGAGATCACCACGCTCTCGGGCTCGGGCTTGTCGGCCAGTTGCACCTCGAACGAGCAGCCGCGGATCGGGTCGCCTTCGCCGATCCGATTCAGGGTCAGCTTCATCGCGGGCCATTCGGCCACTCCGCCCTCGCGGTCCAATCGCCCGTGGAGCGGCCACTTGCGCAGGTCCAGCCAGCGGCTCCACTGCCCGCCGGCGACCTCGACCGCTTCGCCGGGCAGATACCAGTTGGGCACGTGGAGGAACCCGCCGGCATTGACGCGGAACTTCTCCCCCGGCGGCTCGAGGACCTTGAAGCGGACGAAGACGTCGGCCGCCAACGCCGCGGGAAAACTCGAGGCGGCGAGCACGAGCAGGACCGACATACGGCGAATACGTAGGATCTTCACGATCGCTCCTCTCGTGAGACAGGCACACTCGACCGCGTCAAGCCCGGGGGTTGCATCCCCTGGGCATCGGGCAAGCTTACGCCAAGCGCCGGATGCAGGTCAAACACATGTCGTCGCTTTGCGCCCGGTTGCCGACAAAGCGGCGGATGTCGCTCAGGAGCCGCTGGCAGATCGCGGCCGCGTGCGCGGCCTCCTTCTCCAACTGGGCCCGGATTCTGTCGCCGCCGTAATACTGCCCCTCGGCGTTTACCGCGTCCGGGAGCCCGTCGGTGTAGAGGACCAGCGAGTCTCCCGGCGCGAGCGAGACGCGGAACGGCTCGTACCGGCTGTCGCCGTCCACGCCCAAGGGGAGGCCGCCCGCCTCCTGGCCCACCGCCTCGACCTTTCCCGAGGCGTGGCGCAAGAGCGGCGCCAGGTGCCCGGCGTTGACGATCGACATCTCGTGCCGCAACGGATCGAGCACCGCCAGCACCATGGTCACGAAGCGGTCCTCCCAGCGGCTCTCGCAGAACACGGCGTTCAGCCGCTCCATCGCCGCCGCCGGGTCGGCAAAGCTCGCCAGGCAATAGCGGACCTCGGCCGACAACCGGGCCATCAACAGCGCCGCCGAGATCCCCTTGCCCGACACGTCGGCCAGGGCCGATGCCAGAGTGCCGCCCTGGAGCGGGATGTAGTCGAAGTAGTCGCCGCCCAATTGCTGGGCCGGCTCGTAAAAGTCGAAGAACTCGTAGCCCTCAAGCTGCGGCGGGGTGGCGGGCAAGAGGCCCTGCTGGACCTTGTGGGCCAACGCCAGCTCGCGCCGCATCAGCTCCTCGTGCAACGCGATCTCGTGCAACTGGGTGTTCTCCACGGCCACCGCGGCCTGGCAGGCCACGCTGGCCAGCACGTCCAGATCGTCGCGCCCGAATCGCCGCCGCTGGTCGCGCGTGTCGACCTGGATCACTCCCAGGACCTCGCCGTCGCTGCCGATCAGGGGAGCGCACATCATCGAGTGGATGTGGAAATCGACGATGCTCTCGCTCATCTCGAAGCGCTCGTCGGTCGCGGCGTCGGCCGACAGGATCGCCTCCTTGCCCGACACCGCCTCGTGGAGAATCGTCCGGCTGATGCGGATCGCCTCCGTCGCCCCCTCGCGGCGGTGCTTGACCGCCTTGGGAATCAGCCGGCCGCTCCGCGCGTCCTGGAGCACGATGAAGCCCCGGTCGGCCTGGATGAAGATCGCAAAAAGGTTGTCCAACAGCTTGGTAAGGACGTCGCTCAGGCGGACCGCGCCCCCCAGGTTGCGCCCGATCTCCAATAGCGCCCTCAGCTTCACCTCCGGATTGACGCTCACCCGCAGCCCGCTGCTGCCCGTGGAGACCTCCAGCTTCGAGCGGATCGTGGACGTGACGCTGATCTTCGCGTCGTCCACCATCACCACGGCCTCTTGCGCGGTCTCCGGAGTCCGGGGCAGGGCCGCGTCCCCGGGCTCGCCGAGGTGGAACGTGAACACCAGGTCGCAGATCTTCAGCTCATCGCCCTCGGAGAGCTTCACGCGCCCCTCGATCCGCTCGTCGTTCACATAGGTGCCGTTGCGGCTGTTCATGTCCTCGACGAGGTAGTCGTCGCCGACCTTGACGATCCGGGCGTGCTGACGGCTGACCGCGCCGGCATCCAGCACGATGTTGCACTCGGGGTGGCGCCCCAGAACGATCGAGTCGCCGGCCAAAGCATGAGTCTGCCCGGCGTTGGGACCGTGAAGCGATTTGAGGACGGCCATCGTGATTCACCCCCTTAAGCTGTAACACCGCCCCCCCGGAATAGAACGCTTCTGCGGTCGTGCAGACCCTTGCCACGAGAGCGTACCGGTCTTCGCAAGCGGTTGCCACGATTGTAGATACTCCCGGTTGGGGGCGTCAATCGGCGAGAGACCACCCTTGACGGTCGCTCGAAGAAGCCCTATACCTTTCGATGGGGGAACCGGAGCGGCGGCTCTCCGGCTCCTCATCGCACTGGGGAATAGTGTAACGGCAGCACAACTGACTCTGGATC
>CAYGZI010000233.1:0-8430 GCA_964354245.1 uncultured Planctomycetaceae bacterium | reverse complement strand
CACGCTGGCCACGTCGCGGCCATCTTACCCCGTCGCCCCAGATGCAGCAGTTTTGGTGGCTGCCACCTTTTCTTGCGCAGGCCCGAGTAACGTGGAGCAGCAAAGCACGACCGCTCCGAGATCTTGAGAAATCAGAAAAAACGCCCGGCGGGGCCTTCGAGCCGCCAGGGCCTACCAGACCCGCCGGGCCGCTTTGTCGTTTGGCCGATGAACCGTGAGCGTTCACCCACGCTGGAGCGACGGCCGTGGACTGCACTGCGGCACGCCCGGGCGATCCGTGAATCGCCAGGTTCTCGCCGTCTTCGCCTCAGAAGGGCGGAGGGCAGTGCTGGCCAGCCGAAAACCGTTGTTGTTGTTGCGGTTGGCTGGATCGTTCCCGTTGCGGTTTGCAGACCGGGTGTTGTTCGGCCTGTTGTTCCAGGAGCCGCCCCGAAGGACACGATTCGTCGGCCGCCGGCCCCAGGAACATGGTACGCGAAAAGATATCCTCACGCAAGTTCCAGGTGTCGGCGTGGCAGGCGTGGCCCATCCAGGACCCGATCCGCTGCGTGAGCTTGGCCGCCGGAAGCCATCCCGCCCGATAAAGGCGCGCGTAGATCCGCAGTCGCCGGCAGAAACGCACCACGCCGCGACGATCCAGCCAGCGATGATCCGGCCACACCCGGTAGCCGAGAAATCGCAAGCCGTCTTCAACCCGGCTGATCGTCCGCTTCCTCGGATGGAGCCAAAGCCGCAGGCCCCACAGAAACTCCTCGATCTGACCGCGGAGCTCCGCCAGCCGGACTTTGTCGTTGTCCAGCACTACGAAGATGATCAGACGCGCAAGCCAGAGAACATCCGGGTCCTTGACCTTTGCGGCCAGCAATTCCACGAGAATCGAGCGGTCCACGCTCGGAAAGAACTTGCGCACGTCGCACTTCAGCACGTAGCGGTTCTTGCCGGCAAACGCCGTGTACCGATCGACGGCCGCGTGGGTCCCCTTCCCTTTGCGGCAGGCATAGCTGTCGAAGATGAACGACCGCTCGAAGATCGGCTCCAGCACGTTGCACAACGCGTGATGCACAACCCGGTCGCGGTAGGGTGCCGCACTGATCAGCCGCGGCTTGGGGTCGGCGACGTAGAGGTTCTCGAACGACGTCAGTTGATCCCACAGGTATCCGTAGCGCCGGGGCATCAATCATCCCTCATTCTCGGCACTGCCGCAGCCAACCGCCCACCTGGCGGCCGATGTCGATGATCTGCTGCGCGGCCTGCCCGAGGCTCTTCAGCGGAAGACAACGCAGGTCCTTCGCCAGCCGCAGTTGAAACCGCAGGATCTCCAGGTCCAGGTTCACCTGCTCCAGAATCGCCTTGCGCAGGCGAGTGTACTTGGCAATCTTGGGGATCAGCCACACCGCGAAATCGTAAAAGGCCCGAAGAATGGGAAGCTCTTCCTCACGAGGCATCAGTCCACCTAATAGAGGGGGTAAGTTCCCAAGAATTCAATCGCGCGCCGCTTCGCGGCGGGTAAAAGGGAAAATGGTCAAACCGCAAAGAGTAAAACCGCAAAACGGCAAATTGCTACGGAGTCCTGGCCAGCCGAAAACCGCCGTAGTTGTAGCGGTCGGCTGGATCGCACCCGCCGCGGACAGCAGACCGGGTGCCGTCCGGCCCGCCGTTCCAGGAGCCGCCCCGAAGGACGCGAGACGTCCCTGAATCCGGGCCCTTTAGGTCCTCTAGGGGAGATGCCTTGTAGTAGTCCCCCGCGAACCAATCGGCACACCATTCCCACGCATTCCCGTGCATGTCGTACAGCCCAAAGGCGTTCGGCTTGAACTTTCCCACCGGGGCCGTGAACGCATAGCCGTCCCGGGCCGCGATCGTGAATTTCCAGTCAGGGAACGTCTCTTTGGCCGTTGCATCGGCCACGTTGCCGACCTGGGCCAACCCCTCGGGATCGTCCCCGTGGTAGTATCGCGTGGCCGTGCCCGCCCGGCACGCATACTCCCACTCGGCCTCGGTCGGCAACCTATAGGTCTTGCCCTCCTTGGCGCTGAGCCACTTGCCGAACTCCACCGCGTCGTTCCAACTGACGTTGACCACCGGGTGGTCGTCGGTCTGCTCGAAGCCGACCTTGCGCCAGGAGTACGTCTCGTTACGCTCCAACTTCTTCGTGTCCGGATTCCAGCCGAAGGCCCCTTTGACGATAGTCCCCTTCTCCGCGTCGGTCTTGTAGCCGGTGGCTGTGACGAACTGGCGGAACTGCCCTACCGTCACCTCGTGGACCCCAAGGTAAAACGGCTTGGTGATCCGCACGCGGTGCAGCGGGTATTCGTCCTCGAAGAAATCCGCCGGCGGGGCGCCGTAGCCCTTGTACGCCTTGGCCAGCTCTTCGGCCGACTCGCGGCTGCCCATCTGGAACTCGCCGGCCGGCACCAGCACCAGCTTCATGCCGATCGAGTTGGTTGTCTCGGCCGGCACTCCCGACGCCTTGGCGGCCGCCTGTTGCTCTGGGCTCGGGCGAGCCGGATCGGTCGCGGGATCAGCCGATTGAGGCGTCCCGCCGCAAGCGGCAGCCAACGCCACGATTGCCGCCACGACGCACCAAATCACACGCTTGTTCATAACAGGTCCCCTTTCCGCAAACAGGTCCTGAGAGACACCTGCCGACCAACCGCGGCCGTGAGCCGCTCTCGCACCTGAGAATACCCCGGCGGGCCGCGCCCAGCAAGGAGATGGAATCCAAGGTCCGCGAGCTGACGCCGCATACCACGTCTGGAAACAGCCGCCATGCAATCGGGCGACTGAGCCTGAAAGGCCCGGATGCGAAAGCCCAGGGCAACACCTTCGGGAGCGGGGAGGCGAACCGTCAGGTCAAGCCCCGAAAGGGCGCGATAACCTCCGGCGCGTCAATGCGCGATCTCGCCCTTTCAGGGCTCGCGGTGCTGCCGACGCCTCATTCGGCTGGGGCCGTCTCGAAATCCTCACCGGATTCGGGTATCCTTGCCCCTATGACCGCCAGCCGCAGCCGCACCAAGCCGTCCGAGCGCTTCCTCAAGGCCCTGGCCCCGTACGACCAGGTGTTCGTGGTAACACACGACAATCCGGACCCCGACGCCGTGGCCACCGGCTGGGCGCTGGCCCTGCTCGTCCAGCAGAAGGCGCAGAAGAGGGCGCGTCTGGTGGGAAGCGGCGACATTACCCGCGCCGAGAACCGGCACATGGTCAAGCTTCTGGAGCCGCCGCTGGAGCTGGTCCGCGGGCTGGAGCTTCCGGCCAATGCCGCCCTAATCCTGGTGGACTGCCAATCGCCCAGCCAGCAGCACGTCTTCCCGGGTGACGACGTGCCGCTGGCGGCCGTGATCGATCACCACGAGCCGCACGGGCGCCGGCCGCGCCTGCCCTATCGCGACATCCGGCCCAGGGTGGCCGCCTCGGCAACCATCGCCGCGTCCTATCTTCGGGACGAGAAGCTCGATCCGGGCACGCGCCTGGCCACCGCCCTCTTGTTTGCCGTCCACACCGAGACCCGCGGCAGCGAAACCCACTATTCGCGCCTGGACCGCAGTGTGCTCACGTGGCTGACCGAGCGGGCCAACCCCAGCCAATTGGCCGAGATCGAGAGCGCACCCTTGGCGCGGGAGTATTACGGCGACCTGATCCTGGCCCTGCAAAGCACGTTCACTTACGACGACGTGGCCTTCTGCCTGCTCCCGCGGGCCAGCGGACCGGAGATCGTCGGCGAAGTGGCCGACTTGCTGATCCGCAGCGAGGACTTATGGCGGGTGTTCTGCGGGGCCGTGGTGCGGGAGGACCTGCTGGTCTCGGTCCGCACGGAGCGCAAGGAGGACGACGCCGCGGAGCTGGTGCGGCGGACCTTGGCCGGCTTGGGAGAGGCGGGCGGACATCGCCGCCGCGCCGGCGGCCGAGTCCCCGGCGTCGGGCCAAAGATCGGCGAGGACCTGGAAAACGAGCTGCGCAACCGCTGGCTGGACGCTTGCGGGGTGGATCGGCAGCGCGGCACGCGCCTGGTGCCCCGGCGGGAGATCGTGGAGAACCTCTAGTGAGGGTTCAGGGTTCAGGGTTCAGGAAATGAAGAGTGCTTAACCTCTCCTGAACCTTGAACCCCGGGCCGACACGGCCCGGCTCTGAACCCTGAACCCTGAACCCCGAACCCTGAACCCTTCACGAGGGCTCTCGGGTGCGGGCGATGCCGGTCAACATACGGAGGTTGCGCTCGTCGTTTTGCCGCCGCAACAGCTCGAAGCGGCGGTCTACCTGCTCCGGGATGCCGCGCAGGAGATACGGCGTTTCCTCACGGATCATTTGGAGCGTCAGCCGAGTCCGCGGCGTGCTCAAGCGGAGCTTGGGCATTAGGGAACAGGAAATACGCCCGTCGGGTAGATATAATCCACCCGGATGGCAGGTATCACAGAAGCAACTCCGGCCCGCTCTGCTCCGGCGGCCCGCTCCAGGACGAAAATGGGGGGGCCAGATAGGCTCCTGCAGGGGAAAACGCCGCACCGATACCCCCTCTGTGGTGGCGCATCGGCGCTCCTCGGCCAAGGCTCCTCGGCCGCCGAAGCCCACGCTTGGAAAAACCGCCTCCGGGAGTGCATCTTATTGCAACCAGCGGCTTGCGGCCCCGGATATTCGGAATATAATAGGCAGCGAACGGTGGTCTCTCGGCGCGGCACGCCGCCCCGAAGCCCCGCTTTGGAAAAGGGATGCGGGGCCGGTTGTAGACCGAATTCTGTCCTGGTTTTTTAGTGTTCTTACTTGGGGGTTGTGTCTATGGTGCGACGCAGTTCCAGAGGCTTCACGTTGGTGGAATTGTTGGTGGTCATCGCCATCATTGGTATTTTGATTGCCTTGTTGCTGCCCGCCGTTCAGGCGGCGCGCGAGGCGGCCCGCCGGACCCAGTGCTCCAACCATCTGAAGCAGTTGGCCACCGCGGTGCAAAATCATCACGACACTTTGAAGTCCTTGCCCGGCGGCGGCGTCAGCCCGTTCAGCCATGCGACTTACGGCCCGTATTCCGCTAACAACCCGAATTGGGACCAGGGTTCTCCCAGCATCTTGCAGTACCAGCGCGCGGGTTGGGGCTTCCAGATCCTTCCGTATATGGAACAGCAAGGCGCTTGGCAGGGAACCGGGGGACTGGATCGGGTCGAACGCTCCATCATTGCCCAAGTAACCGTTATTGAGGCCATGTTCTGTCCGACCCGCGGCGCTCCCCGGGCCTGGACTTATCCCTCCGACTACAACGATCCTGCCGACGGCAGGTCGTGGCCGCACGCCCAGACCGACTATGCGGCCCCGCAAATCGCGCAGACCGGGTGGGGAGGCGAAGCCGCAGTCTGGGACAAGTGGTGGGACCGCTACGGTCTGGAAACGTGGTGCGAGCGCGGGTGCGGCTGGGTCAAGGTAATGGACCCCTATGTTCCGGACATGTACAAGCCGTGTTCGTTCTCCGACATCAAGGACGGCCAGTCGTATACCATGGCCTTCAGCGAGAAGATGCTGAATCCCGCCGAGTTGGGCAACTTTCAGGATCACGACCAGCAGGGCTATGCCAGCGGCTGGGGTTACGACACACTCCGCGCCACGACACTCGATCCCCGTCCCGACACGAGTTTTCGAGGCGACATCGACCGCGAGCGGTTCGGCTCGGCGCACGGCACCGGTCTGAACGTGGCGTACCTGGATGCCCAAGTCCGGCACGTCCCGTACACGGTGGATGCCTACGTGTGGATGTTCATGGGGGTCCGCAACGATGGGCAGCCCGACCAGCCGCCGTGATCCCGTCCCGGTGCGCCTAGGAAGCTAGCCAAGCAGACTTCCGAAGTCTTCGCAGACTTCGGAAGTCTTTGTTGATTCAGCCCAGGAAAGGACTCTGCGATGAAGTGCCGCGTGTTGCTCGTGTGTGCGTTGCTTGGAATGGTCGTCTGCGCGACGATCGCGGGCTGCAGCTCGGGTCCCAAGGAGGGCCCGGTCGTCTTGGTGACGGGCAAGCTGACCAAGAGCGGCGTGCCGCTTGAAGTGAAGAAGGGCTCCGGCCCGGGCGGCGTCGAGGTGGTGTTCGGCGAGTACATGGACGCGGGGAAGAGGCCGAGCCCCAGTAAGACCTTCACCGCCTCCGTGGATGACGACGGCAGCTTCAAGCTTTCGGGGCGCTTCGGCCGGGGGATTCCGCTGGGGAAGTACCGCATCGGCGTCCACCAGTGGGAGCCGTTCCAACAGAAGCCGGGCACGAAGATGCCCAAGGGCATGTCTGCCAAGGGCGTGGACCTGCTCCAGGGGCAGTTCGACGACTTGACCTCGCCGATCGTCCGCGATATCACCGAAAAGGACAAGACGATCGAGATCGACCTCGCCAAACCCTCAGGGTGAGAACGCGACAACCGAGACCCGGCTCGCCCGCCCCACTGACGCGGGCGCGCCGGGTTTTTACGTGCGCTGGCGCGGCGTGTAGCGGGTGTGCAGCAGGCGGTGCGGCTTCTCTCCCAGCGGCCGCCCCCAGGAACTCCCGGTAGAGTTTCTGAATCTCCGGATTCTCGTGCGACTTGCGCAGCCGCCTCCCCTCGTCCTCCTTGTAGATCGCCGCTGGACCGGGATCGTGCGCAGGCGATTATCCCTCCATGGAGACCATCCGACTGCTGGACCGCAAGGGCAGGGTTTAAGTGCGGCGGCGTCCTTCGCAGGGGTGCTCCGGGCCCCCATAATGAACGGCCAACACCCGCGTAAACCGCAGACCGACGCCAGAATCCATGCTTCAAGTTTACGCCATGCCGACTGCTCCGTCTACGCTCCTGCACGGGGATCTGGTAGGCTCTGTGGCAGAGGCTATTCTTTGCTTGGGGGGATCACGAGGGCGCGAGTCCATGACAGCCAAAGAGCTCATCGATCTCTTGAAACGGTTTGACCCCCAGTCGGTCGTTCGACTGTGCATCAACCTTCCCGGCAGGGTCATCCAGACCCACGAGACCGTCTGGGTGGCCGATTACGGGGCCGGACCCCAGATCAACGCGGCCTTGGATTTCCGCGGCTTCTCGGTCTACGTGGGCTGCGGGCTGGAGCAGCTCGTGCGCCCGATCCCCGAGCGGATCATCGAGCTCGGCGAGTACGACCACCCGGAGGAGGCCGCGCGGGTCCACGATTTCTACGCGATCAATGCGGGCCTGGACGAGCCGCTGAACTACCCGGACTTCGACTACGAGCATTGGATCCCGCCGCGGACCAAGTCGGGTCAATACAACCCGATCATCGCCAGGATCCTCCGCGAGAAGCTGATGCGGGAGTGAAACGAACCCCAAAGGCACGAAGAACACGAAGGTCTTCGCGCCTTTGTGTCTTTGTGGTTGACTAGTGGCCTCAGTTCTGGCTGAGCGAGCTGCTCTGCGAGGAACTGCTCGGTTTGGGCTCGGCGTTCTTGCGCTGCTCGGCGAGGTTGGTGGCGACGGTAACGAGCTGCATCGCGGCCTTGAGCTCGTTGGGGCTGAAATAGGGCCGCCGCGTCCCGTTGGCGAACCGCAACTGCTTGGTGGCCAGTTGCTCCCAGCTCATGTCGTTGTTGAGGCGCCAGGCAGCCACCTGGGCGACCCGCTGCGGGAGCGTGCCGGTGCCCAACATTCCGCACACCTCGCGCACGCCGGCCTTGTCGGTGAACTGGTCGATGGGCACGATTTCGTATTTGACGGTGGGCTTGGGATCGTGTTTGCCGTGTTCGAGGCAGACCACGGGGACGTTCAGGTGCTCGACTTTTTCGGGGGCGACGTTCATGAAGCCGCCGCCCATTCCGCCCATGCCCATTCCGCCCATTCCGCCCATGCCCATACCGCCCATTCCGCCGCCGATTCCCTGGTTGCCGCCGCCGCCGTAGCCGCCGCCGCCGTAGCCGCCCATTCCGCCGCCCCGGCCGCCCCGCGCGCCCATGCCCCCGCCGCCAATCCCCCCTCCGCGCTGGGCCAAGACCGGCACGCCGGCAAACGCCTCGGGCAGCTTCACGGAAAGCGGCTTGTCGGTCTTGTTCCGGAAAACGACCCGGCATTGGGTGGAGTCCTTGGGGACCAACTGGACCTCGATGAGGCCGTCGTTGATCGCACTGAACATCTCCACCGTCTCGCCGGTCTTTGCCAGGTCGGCGTTGCCCGCTTTCCGGGTTGGCCCGGCTGCCACCAGCAGGCATGAGACGAACACAACGGCAAGCGCCAGCCCCAACCGCCTCTTCTTGAATCCGGACCTCATGCGCAGCCTCCTTCGAAAGGGCCAATGCGATATTACGTACGGCGAGAGATCCCCGCCGTCTGTCAGCCAGGTTAGACCTGATCTTCATGTTAATCGAGCGCCCGGGAAATGCCAAGCAGGAAACACCGCCCCCCGAAGGGAAAAATCGGACAGGAGCTAACCCCTGAGTATCATTGCACTCCACCTAATAGAGGCACTGCCCCG
>CAYGZI010000232.1:0-8464 GCA_964354245.1 uncultured Planctomycetaceae bacterium | reverse complement strand
CGTTACTTCAACCGCCGAAGGGAGTTGCGGCGCTCTGAGAACGGATACAGTCAAAGTAGACCCCGATATGCAGACGGTGGTCTGGGACAACGGGGCCGACCTGGCGCCGGAGTTCCTTTACGAGAAGATGAGAGTGTCGGCGTAAGAGTCCCAACCATGCGCGGTGTGCAATTCATTGTGGACGAGCACGGCAATAAGACGGCGGTCGTCATCGACCTGAAGAAGAACGCTGAGCTTTGGGAGGACTTCTACGACCGCGCGCTGGCCCGCAGCCGCGAAGCCGAGCCACGCGAGACGCTGGAATCGGTCAAGAAAAGACTCAGCGGCACGCGAGTCCGATTGCCTGTTCGGTGATTCACGGGAGGACCCAAATGAGCGAAAGTGACCCGTTGCCCATCGTCCTTTGGGCAGTCGCGTGCTTTGATCGACGTCGCGAAAACCCATTTCCGGTTTACAATCGGTGGTACTCGCTTGATTGGTCGAAACTGACGCCGGAACAAGGAAGGGACATCCTCGGGATTCTGCGCCGGCGAGAACCGGCCCCTCTTCACTCTCCATCCGGGTTTGACGAAACCGTCGCGACACTGTCGTTCCGATCTACGTCGCATGATACGGCAATGCTGCAATATCGCAGCCTATTTTCAGAAATCCCGGACAATGACGCTGAATCGTTCCTGCAGGACGCGGAGCGCCGACACTGTGGCATTGAATTCGTCAGCATCGAGCCAGAGTACTTCGAGGATGAAACCGGAACTCCAATCACAAGTTACGAGATGATCCAACACGTGTCAGGGCAGCACTTTCCGATAATCGTTGGCGATCCGGAGAGCATCTTGCGATTGGGCCCAGTTTCCCCGGCCGATATCGAGCATTGGCATTCAGAAAAGGCGAATACGATCGCCCAGTTCCTCGACATTGTCCAGCGCATCTGCGCTAGCCAATGGATGAGATCGCCCCTCTCGATCACGACGCTGTCGAGGACCTGCGACCTCAGCGAATTGCTGGAAGCTGCCTTTCCGACCGACGAAAAGACGATGTCCGTTCTTGCGTATTTTCGTCAACTACACGCGGGTGATAGGCTGTTAGTGAAGGCCGTGGATGCGTACGTGGCACATTGCGGAGACGATCGAAAGAGGTGGTGGGTCGATGAACGTAGGCAGTTGTTCACGCATCTCGTCGACTCACCGCCCATGCCCTTCAACACCGACGGCGCAACTCGGCGCGAGATCGTCCGCATGTTCATGTATGGCGCTGGGTTGTTGCACAGCAGTTCTCAGCACGGCGACGATGCGGCTCTCAACGCGTTTGTTGCCAAGCACGGTCAACACAAAACGGTTGTGATCTTCAACTCCTGTCTCAAGGATTTTCTCCGTATCGCTCTCGACATATACTACGTTGTCCGCCAGGATTTTCAGCATTGGTTGAATATGGGTCTCGCTGGTCCAACCCGCTTTCAAATACCCCAACTGTTCGCCGGCTACCTTAAAGCCAACGCAGGAACGTAAGGCGCGGACGTTCCGGCCGCATTTCCGCGGCCCGCAGAGCCGGCCCTACGTCTGCCGGCCTGCGGTATTCGCTATTAGGTTAATCCGCCGGAGGGAAACGAACATGCCTGCCTCGTTTCAATGTCCCAAGTGCGCTCAGCGATATGCCCTCAAGGAGGGCATGGCCGGGAAGACGGTCAAGTGCGCCAAGTGCGGTGAGGCGTTTCGCGTCCAGGCGGCGGACGCCCCGACGCCGCAGGAAGGCCCGCCCGCCCGGAGCGATCGACCCGTGGCCCGGCGCCTGACGCCCGCGGCAAGCGGGAGCGATCCGGCCCCGGCCGCGCCGGAAGCAGCCCTCGATGAGCTGTTGGGCGGCGCCGCAACCGAGGCCCAGGGGCCGGACGCCGCGTGGCAATCCCCCGTTGGGGCCCGGAGGCCCGCCGCCCCGCCGCCGCTCCCGGCGCCTGCGGGAGCGAAGAAGCCCAAGGCGTTCGAGCGAGCGTACTTCAACATCGCGGTGGTCATCATCTTTGCGGGGCTCATGACGGTCTGCTTCGCCATCCTCGGCGTCAATGCGAAATGGCTGGCCGACAAGACCGCGGCCATGACGGTGGCGATCGTGGGCACCTGCATTGCGGGCGTCGCCTTGCCCCTCCTGCTATACGCCGTGCGCCACAACCTCTTGGTTGGGGTTGCGCCGGTGTTGGGCGTGGCTGCGATTCTGGCCGCGGCCTGGGTCTATCAACCGTTCACCAGGCCCGATGAGCCGAAGAAATACCAGGGGCCGCCGCCAGCCTGGGACCCCAACGCGAAGCGCTACGTGCCGCCGAAGGCCCCGCCGCCCGCACCGGACACGCCGGCGCCTCCAACTGCGGCCGACAAGAGGTTGGACGAGCTGGCCGATGAGGCCATCGCCAGGTTCGCCGAGCTAAACGAGCTTTGGGGCTCGGCCCGCGATAATGCCTCGTCGCGGGCGGCGATTGCCAAGAGCCCGCTCGTTTTGAGCCGCCTGGGGGAGCTGAGGAGAGAGCGGCAGAGGCTCGAATCCCAAGGCGCCCGGCTGAGCCCGCAGAAACAGCAGCAATGGGATGCAAGCGAGAAGGCGATGGAGGCGCAAGGACAACAGCACGTGGAGCGGCTGCTTCAGCAAGCACCCGAGTACCTGCAACTCATGGACGAGTTGATCAAAGAGGTTTCGCCCGGCGGCCCGCCAAAGAAGAAGCCGTGAACGTAGGGCCGGCTCTGCCGGCCGAATCGTGCTGGCCGACAAAGCCGGCCCTACAGATGTAGGACGACTTTCAAAGTCGTCCCACGTCTCTGCTACCCTTCCGCCGCCCAATCGCGGTAGAGCTTCGCGAGCCCGGCCTGCTTGGGGTCGCCCGCAAACAGCACGACACGGTAGCGGAGGTGGACCGACTTGCCCGCGGCAAGTTGCCACGGCTTCTCGATGAAGTTGAAGGGCGTCGGAGAAATGAAGCCGTAATCGCGGGTGAACCACGGCGTCGGGGCCCACGGGTTCTTGGGATGATCCAACAGGGCAATCCCTTCGACCACGCCGGCAGGGCCGGCCCGCTTGCCGAAGTAGCAGCACCAGGCCGCGGGCTTGCCGAAGGTGGCCTTCTCGCCGTTTTGGCCGTCGGAGCTCAAGAGGGTGCCGCCGGCCCAAGGGGTGATGTCGGCCGCGGCGCGGATGCTGAAGAGCGCATGGTTCGGCTTCTGGAACGCGACGTCCTGGACCGCGGTCCACTCGATCTCGGCGTCGATCAGCCGCAGGCCCGGGTTGACCACTTGAATCAGGATCCTGCGCTGGTCGGTCATCACCGCCGGCTCGCCCGGCTTGCGCCACTCGCAGCGGTCGAGGATTTCGGCCGAATCGGGCGTGGACTTGCCGAGCTTGAGCCCCACGGAGACGATTTGGCCCCGGGGCACGGGGTCCTGCCAGTAGTTGCCCCCATTGACCCGGTCACACGCGAAGAGCATTGAGCGGTGGTGCGGATACGGCACCGAGGTCTCCGTGGTCAGCGACAGCCCGCTCTTTGGGCCGGTCAACGGATAGAAATATGGATACTTCTGCGTCGCGTGGGCCCGGTAGCTGGTCAGGAGGGCATTGGCCCAGCGGACCCAGACCTGCGGGCCATCCTGGTAGGCGGTGAGCTTATCGGCCCCCGGCTCGGGCTTGATTTGGGCCCGAACCACCGATGGCAATGACGCCACCCCAGCCGCACTTCCGGCTGCCACCAGCGAGTACTTCATGAATTCCCGCCGCCACAGACTCACACTCATGGCAATCGCTCCCCAGCAATCATTCCGTCTACTGTCTACTGTCTACTCTATTCTGTCTACTTCGTCCCCGCTTTCACCGCCGCAGCGTAGCCGTCGTACTCCTGCTTCAGCCGCTCCGGCCCCACGTCGCCGCGATGGATCCACACGCGGTAGTCGAGGCGGATCGGCACTCCGGGCTCGAAGGTCTTGCCCTTCACCCCCGGCCAGCCGACGCAGAGGATGCCGTAGTGCCGGGTGAGCCAGGTGGGCGGATAATCAGGATGGGCCGGGCTGACGAAAATCGCCGCGCCGCTGGGGCCTGGGGCGCCCGCGAACCGGGCGCTCAAGTCGGCCCAGGGCAAGGGCGTATCGGGCAGGTCCTCCTTGGTGCGGCCGCTGGGAACGGTTATCACCGTCTCCTTCTCCTTGCGGGGCGCATAGCGGAGGTTCAGCCCCCCGTAGCTCTTCCCCTCGGCGCCGCGGAGCGTAATCGGCTTGTCCACGGGGATCCAGACGGACTCCAAGTCGATCGAGCGCCCGCCGTCCATCGCCTTGAAGACCCGCAGCCAGTGCCGCTCGACCATCACCTTCTTGTCGCCCACGAACCAGCCGTTCTCGACGGCCAGCACCGCGGCGACCGGGCCCGCCTCCCGGGCGATCCAGCGCACGAACCGCTGCTGGATATTGCCGTACATCCAGAGGTCATATTCCTTGCCGTCGATGCCCACGTGCGGCCAGGACCAGAAGATGCCGTGGTGATGATAGTGGTCCTTGGGGAAGATCTCGGTGAGCACCTCGCCGTCGAGCCCGTAGACCGGGTGGACGAAACAGGCGCGTGTGCGGCGGGAGTCCTTCTCGGGGATCTTGGGGTCGGTGATTGCGCCGTGGTTGTAGACCAGGACCGGCTGGCCGCCGTCCCAGAGGCCGAGGCGGTTGGCGTCGAGGTCCTTGAAGTGGAATCCGGCCTTGGCGGCGGGCGGAGTCTCCTTGCTTGCCACAAGCTGGAACGACCGCACTCCCCTCGCGCTGTTCCGCGGCGGCACACTGGCCAGCACGCGGAGCATGTCGCTGGCAGCGGAGCCGTCGTTGGCGATCGCCGGGACGAGCTGCGCCGGCACGGCCGGCGCCGGCTGTCCAACCTCGACCAATTGCCACGCCTTGCCTCTGTCCGCCTTGACGCCTTCGGGCAGCGCGACCGCCACATCGAGCGTCCGCTCGTCTGTCGGCACTTGCAGCATCGGGCTCGCCCCATCGGCCGCCGCGGCGGCAGGAACCAACAGAAGCGGAAGAAGGAGCGAGAGGGAAAGGCGGCGGAGCGCAGCGAAGCCCCGGGTCCACAACTGCTGGGGCACGCTTCGCTTTGCTCCAGCCACCCCACGGTATGACTTTCGACACATGATCTTGCTCCTTAGCAGTCTTTGTAGCGTGTCAGGCAAGCTGTTGCGATTTGGCCTGTCCGTCGGCCGGTTTCCCGACCAACTGGTCGACCCATTCTTGGTCCTCGGGCCGGAGCGGCGGCCGGCACGCTGCGCGGTAGTCGATCCGCTGGTCGTACGCGCCGGACTCGCAAACCCTCGCCATCGCCGCTTGAACGTCCATCGCCACGTCCGGATCGCCGCCGGCCAACGGGATGCGGACCCGAGGCAATCGCTCGCGGACTCCCCGCAAGTACAACTCATATCGGCTGCGCACGCCGTACGCGCGGTTAACGCACACCAGGTAGTCGTAGTATCCCATGCCGCGGGCCGACCATTCCGGTACCGCCACGACGTGCTCCCCGGTCCGCAAGAGGTCGATTTCTACCAAATGGACGTCGCTGCCGAGCACTTCGCGCTGCTTGGCCTCATAGGACTCGCGCCCCGGTCCCGGTGCCTTGTTCGAGGGGCTAACGACCTCAATCACGGTGACGATCTTCTGCCCCGAGCGGAGATCGAGGATCGCGATGTACGACTCGCGAATCTCCAGGACATCGACCTGCACCAGCGCCGGTTCATCCGCCTCCGCAACAGCCACCTCCACGGCGACGGCCGCGCCGCCCTCGTGCTCCGGCTCGGGCTCCCTCGGCCGCCGGATGGACACGTCCGGAACGACCTGGCGCGACGATGACGCTTCGATGTAGACCCGCTCCTCCATCGCGGCGACGTAGCGCGGGCGGAGCTTCGGCTGCAACTGATCGCGAAGGTACACGACTAGCGCGCCGTGTACTCCTGGCCAGATCAGCGGGTCTTCCAGATACGGGTCCATTCCCGGAAAGATCATCGGCATGGCACACCCCCGAGTCGGGTCCCAAGTTCGGTTGCCTCAACGGCGCGTTACCTGCACAACAAGTGTACTCGCACAAACCCCTGGCCGGCAACCCACGGGGCCGCCGTTTCCCGTCGCTTCGACGCACCGATCGGAAGTCCTTGGAGCGACCCGTCAGGAAGCGGCCGGGCTGCCCGTCGCGGTAAGAAAACCCGACTCGAGGAGCTTGCCAATCACGGCGGTCGCGGCGCGGGCGGCTTGCTCGGGGTCTGCGTGGAACTCGGCCGCAACTTGCGAGACCACGTCGCCGAGGGTGCGCCGGCCGTCGCATCGCACGAGAATCGTGCTCAGCAGCCGGTCCACTTCGCCGGAGAAGGCAAACCCTTGAGTCTGGCGCAACACCGCCTGGCGCACCGACCACCTCCCGCTCTCCGCGGCCATCGAGTATTGAAGCGCGTGGTCGGCGGCGAGCACGAAGGATTTCTCCAGCAGCTCCCGCTCGTCGGAGAGGCCTTCCAAGAGGTCCTGGGCGGCAAAGACCCGCTGGATCTGGTCGCTGCAGGCGCCGCTGGCGCCGCCCGGCGGGGCCCGCTCCGCGCGGATCCAGTTGGCGCCGCCCGAGCGGCGGCGGAGGATAACCGCCCCCGTGCTGATTCTGCCGATGCCCAATTGCCCGTAGTAAGCCAGCCACTGGTCCAGCAGGCGCGCGTAGTCCGCGCCGGCGCCTGCGCCCTCGTCCCGCAGCCAGTTGGACGCATAGCTGATCGGGTCGGCTTGCTCGGACGAGAGGAGCCAGGCATCGCAGCCGTTTCCAGCCACCCACTGCTTGGGCCGGTCGGCCCAATCGTCCGGGTCCTTGTGGTGCCAGTTGAACAGGACCGTGGCGAAACCGCCCTCGCGCAAGAACCGCGGGATGCTGCGGATGACCTGCTCGCAGATCGCGTCGCCGGGCAGTCCGCTGTCGCGGTAGCGGTACTCGGCCTTGGGAGAGATCACAAAGGGCGGGTTCGAGACGATCAGATCGAACTCGCGGCCTTCGACCGGCTCGAACAGGTTCCCGAGCCGCAGCTCCACGTTGTCCACGCCGTTGAGCCGCGCGTTCAGGGCAGCCGCGTTCAGGGCCCGGGGGTTGATGTCGGTGGCGATCACCCGCTCGGCGTGGGGCGCGGCCAGAAACGCCTGAAAGCCCGAGCCCGTGCCCAGGTCCAGCGCCGCTTCCACGCGACGCCGCACGGTGAAGTTGGCGATGGCCAGCGTGGTCCCGCCAACGCCGGGCACGTGGTCCGGCCGGCTGCGGACTCCGGTGACAGTCCGCCAGAAATCGCAGGCCAGCAGTAGATCGGCGAAGGGCATAAGCGCGGTCGCGCCACGGACCCCGTCGCCGTCGCGCCGGATCAGGCCGATGTCCGCCAACTGCTCCAAGTCCACCGGGGCCAATGCCTCCCGGACCGCCTGTTCCGGCGCGGATTGCGCCAAGAGGAACAGCCTCGCCAACGTCTCCAGCGGCGAGAGGCCCGAGGTGCGGCGCATGGCCGCGGCCACGTCGATCGCGGCCTCCAGCGGCCTGTCCGAATTGCCCGGGTTGAGCAATTCGGCCAAGGCCGAGCGGGTGTAGCCCCTGTCTGCCAGCGCGCGGCGCAGCGGCGTCAGATCGCCGCAGGCATCGAGTCGGAACGGTTGGTCGTCCATGTCGCGATCCTTGGAGGGTTCACCGGCGGAACGCCAGTGCCGCGGCCGGATTATACTCGGTGAACATCGCCACCTGCTCGTTGCCCATCCCGGCCATGCGGAGCTTGCGCAAAAACGTGTTGGCCAGATAGGTCATGCCCGGGCCGCCGCCGTAGGACCGCCACATCGAGCGCCGGCCCATGTCCATGCCCAGCAAGATCCGCCTTGCATGGCCTGCCTCGGTGAGGCGGCAGATGAGACTTACGATCGTCCAGTCGGGGTGGCAGCGGATCCGTGAGACGCCGTCGTATATCAGGTATGCCCCGGCGTCGGCGATCTCCTCGTGCAAGGGAGGGTCCGGATTGCGGTCCAGATGGCTCAAGAGCAGGGCCGACGCCGGAACGCCGAGCTTCTTGAACAGCTTGATCTGCTCCATCGCGCAGGTGCCGGACTCGGTGTGCGTGATGATGGGGGCGCCCGTCTGGTGATGTGCGATGGCCGCCGCCTCGGCCACCTTCTCGGCCTGGGCGTCGATGAGGTGGTAGTCGCTGGCCATCTTGAGCAACCCGGCGCGGATGCCGGTCTGCGTGGCCGCTCCCGCGTCGGAATACTCGACCATTCCCGCCGTGACCTCGGCGATCATCCGCTCGGCGAGCTTCTGGGCCGGCTCGTGAAAGCGGAAGTGTCCCGCGGGATAGTAGACGGCGCGATGGAAGCCGGTGGTGGCCACGATGTGAACGCCGGACCGCTCGGAGGCGAGCTTCTGCAGGCGCGGCGATCGCTCTTGACCGATGGGCTGGGCATCC
>CAYGZI010000231.1:0-8468 GCA_964354245.1 uncultured Planctomycetaceae bacterium | reverse complement strand
CGGCAATGTACTGGTCGCGGTGCCAGTCCAGGAGCCGCTGGTAGGCCCCGATCAGGAAGGACCCGCTGCCGCAGGCCGGATCGAGAACCCGGAGCTTGGCCGCCTGGGCCGGGATCTTCCCCTCCAGGAGCTTGCCCACCGTGTGCTCCACGATGTACTCGACGATGTAGGCCGGAGTGTAATAGACTCCGCCCTCCTTGCGGACCTCCGGCTTCTCCTCCACCTTGGCCTGGTGCCCCTTGGTCAGCCGGACGACCTTCCCTAAGAACTGTTCGTACACCTGCCCGAGGATCTCGGCCGGCAGGACGGAGAACTCGTAGGGGCTTTCCGGGTAATAGAGGCTTTCGATGATGTCCCTAAGCGGTTTGTCGTCGATCGCCAGCGCGAGCGTCAACTCGTCGGGAGGCTCGATCCGGTCCTTCTCCGCGCTGAAGTGGAACAGCCCGGAGTTGTACCGCTCGTCCGCCCGCTGGAACAGCTCGCCCAGGCGGCGGTAGATGTCCGGGGCATTGACGAGGGCCTGCAAGGTGCCGTAAGGCTCGATCCCGCGGTCTTCGCAGATCCGGAGGAAGACCGTGCGGTCGATGGTCCGCTGCACCGCGAAGTTCAGGTCGCGCTCCGAGGTGTCCGGATTGCGCAGGACAATGTTCCTCGCGAGCACGTCGCGCCAGGTCTCCATCGCGGCCAGCAGCGCGGCGACGACCTCGGCAGTCCCATTTTTGACCGGCGGGTGGCTCTCAAACCGCTCGACCAACCCGTTGATCCGCATCACCCCGGCGTCGATCGCGTTTTCCGTTGGCTGCTTCAGCACGCTCGTCGCCCGGTCGATCACCTCGCCCGCGGCGATCTTATTGACGAGGCTGGGCGGAAGTCGGTGGATGCGGGGCATAAGTCGAAATCAAACCGCAGAGGACGCGGAGGTACGCAGAGGACAATGCGGTCGAGTCTATTGCCTTACCTCTGCGTCCCTCTGCGTCCTCTGCGGTTGGCCCATTCTTCTCACAGCTTGTATTCTTTCAACTTCCGATACAGCGTCCTCTCCCCGATCCCCAGCATCTGCGCCGCTTCTTCCCGGTTGCCGCCCGTGCCGCGGAGGGTCTCGGCGATGAAGAGCTTCTCGATCTCCTCCAGGGACTTGCCCACGAGTGACGCGAGGCTCTGGGCCGGGGACTCGCCGGAGGGCTCGGCGCGGTCGGCCAGCTCTTCCGGCAGGTCGTCGCCGTCCAAGAGGCCGTCGTAATCCACCACCACCATGCTCTCGATCACGTTGCGGAGCTGGCGCACGTTGCCCGGCCAGTCAAAGGCCAGCAGCTTGCGCCGCACCACGGGCGAAAGCCCCTTGATCTGCTTGCCGTGCTTGCGCGCGAAGAGCTTGATGAAGTGGTCGATGAGGATGGGGATGTCCTGCGAGCGCTCGCGGAGCGTGGGCAGGCGGATGGTGACCACCTTGAGCCGGTGGTAGAGGTCGTTGCGGAACGCGCCGGCCGCGATGCCGTCTTCCAGTTTGCGGTTGGTGGCCGAAAGGATCCGCACGTTGACTTGGATGGGGTCGTTGGAGCCGACGCGGGTGATCTCGCCGTTTTCCAGGACGCGGAGCAGCTTGATCTGCGTGGCCGCCGGCATGTCGCCCACCTCGTCCAAGAAAAGCGTGCCCCCGTTGGCATACTCGAACTTGCCCACGCGGTCCGTCGAGGCGTCGGTGAACGCCCCTTTGACGTGGCCGAAAAGCTCGCTCTCCAGGATGTTCTCGCTCAGGGCGGCGCAATTGAGGGCCACAAACGGCTTGCTCTTGCGAGGGCTGTTCTGATGGATCGCCTGGGCCACCAGCTCCTTGCCCGTGCCCGTCTCTCCCTGGATCAGCACGCCGGCATTCGTGGGGGCGATCCGCTTGAGGCGATCGATCACGTCGCGCATCTGAGAGCTGTCGCCGATCACGCCCTCGAAGCCGAACTTCTCGTCCAGGCGCCGCTGAAGCTCGACGTTGGTTTGCCGCAGCCGGGCGCTCTCCGCGGCCTTCTGGGCGATGGTGCGGAGGTGCTGGAGATCCAGGGGCTTGAGCAGGTAGTTGAACGCGCCCTGCTGCATGGCCGCGACCGCCGAGGGGATGGTCCCGTGGCCGGTCATCAGGATCACCTCCGCGTCGGGGAGGCTCTTTTTGGCGCGGGCGAGGATTCCCAGCCCGTCGATGTCGTTCATTACCAGGTCCGTAACGATGACGTCGTATTGGCCCTCTTCGATCATCCGGGCCCCTTGCGCGCCCGAGGTGGCGACTTGGCAAGAGAAGCCTACTCTTTCGAGGCTTTCGGCCACGGTCTGGGCGTGGGACGCGTCGTTGTCGATGATGAGGGCCTCGACCGGCGGACTGGCACGACTGGGCGATTTCGCGGTTTCGGAGACGGTCATGCCGTGATGATAGCGGGCTGGCCGAGGCCGGCCAAGACCCCCCGATCGGGTCGCCTGAGTATTTCTCTGTCGCAAGTTCTTCAGGCTCGCGCGTCGCGCGGCTACAATCGGGCCATGCCGTCCCGGTTTTGAGGATCCCACCGTCCCGAAGGAGGCCACACCCGTGAACGACCACAGCAATCCGCGGCCAAGTAAGGTCAGCCGGCGCGACTTTGTGCGCGCGGGCGCTGCGACGGCGCTCACGGCGGCCGCATGGGACCGGGCCTACGGCGCCAACGAGCGCGTCGGCGTGGGAGTGATCGGCTACGGGCTGATCGGACGCATCCACACCCGGAACTTCAAGGCCCAGCCCGACGTGAACATCGTCGGCATTGCCGAGACGTATCGCCCGCGGTTGGAGGCCGCGGCCGCCCTGGTCGGAGGCAACGTGGCCCAGTATCGCGACTTCCGCAAGCTCCTGGACAACAAGGACGTGGACGCCGTGGTCGTGGCCACGCCGGACCACTGGCACGCCTTGATGACCATGATGGCCTGTGCCGCGGGCAAGGACGTGTACGTGGAGAAGCCGCTGACCCTTTTCGTGCGCGAAGGCCGCTGGATGGTCGACGCCGCACGCCGCCACCGCCGCGTGGTGCAGGTGGGCACGCAGCAGCGGTCCGGGCCGCACTATCAGCGGGCGCGGGAACTGATCCGCGGCGGGCGCCTGGGCAAGGTCGTCTCGGTCCAGTGCAACTACATGCGCAATCTCTCGCCCGGCTTCGGCAATCCGCCCGACCAGGACCCGCCCGCCGAGCTGGATTGGGACCTTTGGCTCGGTCCGGCCCCGCAGCGAAGGTACAACCCCAACCGGGCGATCTACCATTTCCGCTGGTTCTGGGACTACTCCGGCGGCCAGATGACCAATCTCGGGCAGCACTCGTTGGACACGGTCCACTGGTGCATGGACGTGAAGGGGCCGACCGCCGTGACCAGCGCCGGCGGGCGGTTCTTCCTCCGGGACAACTGCGAGGTGCCCGACACCCAGGACGTCATCATCGAATACCCGGGGTTCACCACCGTCTGCCAGTATCGGGAGTGTGCTTCCGGCGGTGCGGGGGCCAGCATGGGCGCCGTGGTCTTCTGCGGCACGAAGGGGACCATGCCGCTGGGGCGCGACGGATTCGAGCTTTCCCCGGACCGCAAGGAGGACCCGATCAACACGGTGGCCAAGATCCTGGGCGGGCATCCGGTGGGCGGGCCGCAGCCCGTGGCCGCAGGCACTCCGCCGGCGTACTGGACGGAACCCGTCGAAGACACGTCCGGCGACTGGAAGGAGCAGTATGTGCTGCACGTCCGCAACTTCCTGGAGTGCATCAAGTCGCGCAAGGAGCCGAATTCGGACCTCCTCAGCGGCCATCAGATCGCGGCCACCTGCCACCTGGCCAACATCTCCTTGCACACCGGGCGGAAGATCCGCTGGGACGCGGACAAGGAGGAACTCGTCGGCGACCCGGAGGCGGCCAAGATGCTCGTCCGCCCCTACCGCAAACCGTGGGACGCGGTGCTCCGTAGCCTCAACATCTCGTAACGGAGGGAGTGACGATGACTCACCGATTTGTGCGATGGTCCATGGCAGCTTTGCTTCTGGCCTTCGGCCTGGCCGCGGCGGGGCTCGCCGCGCCGCGTGCCCAAGCGCCACAGACCGCGCCGGTGGGCGTGGCCAAGATCGACATCTCGCCCGAGCAGCCCGTGCGCATGTACGGCTATGACTCCCGGAAGACCGAGTCGGAAGGGGTTGCCGGGCGACTGAAGGCCGCGGCCCTGGCCATCGGCGGCGACGAGGGCGACGGCCCGGCCGTGCTTTTGACCGTGGATTGCGGGGCCGTGCCGGCCGACATCCGCACAACGGTGCTCCGGCGCCTTCAGTCCAAAGTCGCCCTCAAGCCCGAGCGGTTCATGCTCTGCAATTCCCACAATCACTCCGGGCCCAACCTGAAGGGAATGTCCGGAATGTCGGGCGCCGAGCGCGAGCACCTGGAGAAGTACGCGAAGGAGTTGACCGAGCGCCTGGAGCAAGTGGTGCTCAAGGCGATTGCGTCGCGCAGGCCCGGCCAACTGGCCTGGACGCAGGGCTCCGTGGGCTTTGCCGCCAACCGCCGCGTGCTCAAGGACGGCAAGTGGGTCGGCTTCGGGGCAGTTAAGGAGGGGGCCGTAGACCACAGCCTGCCGCTCCTGCGCGTGACGGACGCCGAAGGAAAACTCCTGGCCTTGGTGGTCAACTACGCCTGCCACAACACCACCCTGCGCCCCAATTTCAAGCAGATCCACGGCGACTGGGCCGGCTGCGCCCAGGAGTTCATCGAGGCCGATCATCCCGGCGCAGTCGCCATGGTGAGCATTGGCTGCGGGGCGGACGCCGATCCTGGCCCTCACGGCACGGTCGAGCTCTGCCGGCAGCACGGGCGTGCGATGGCCGACGAGGTGAAGCGGCTCTTGTCCGGACAGTTCAAGCCGATCGAGCCCAAGCTCACCGCCCGGATGATGCCGCTGGAGATTCCTTACGACCCCGCGCCGCCGATGGAAGAGCTCAAGAAGATGGCGGAGAAGTCGCCCGCGGCCGGGCGGTTGTTGAAGCGGCTCGAGCGCGGCGAGAAGCTGCCAACGGCGAAGAGCTATCAGATTGCCGCGTGGGTCTTCGGCAACGATCTGGCCATGGTCTTCCTGGCGGATGAAGTGGTCGTCGATTATGCGCTGCGCATGAAGCGCGACTTCGACGGCAGCCGGCTTTGGATCAACGCCTACAGCAACGACGTCTCGTACTACGTGGCCTCCAACCGGCTGCTGAAAGAAGGCGGCTACGAGGTGCAGAACTCCGTCAACGCGATGGTCTCCTACGGCCGGCCCGAGCGGGTCCAGCCGCCGATCGAAGACCGCATCGTCCATCGCGTCCGGGAACTGCTGCCGGAGGGATTCCGCTCCCGCGCGAAACCGTAGGACGGATTCTCATGTTGGGGCATTGTGCGTTGGGGCAGCAGTTGTACTGCTGCCCCCCCGTGCGGGACGGCAGTGCAACTGCCGTCCCAACGGCGGTGTGCCACTGCTTGCCGCCAGGCAAGCAGTGCTCCCGTGCCGCCGCGAGCACTGCTTCTGCGAAGCAGTGGCACACAAGCCTTGAGCGGGACATACTCCTCAGGGTATCATATCATATCCAAAGTGGCCATAGGCAACCGTCATCGAAAGGATCCTCCCATGCCCTCAGAAATCAACCGTCGCGTGTTTGTGAAGGAAACAATGATCGCCTCCGCGGGCGCTGCACTGGCCTTGAATGCAGGCACGGAGCAGGCCGCGGGGCAGTCGCCCGGGGGGCCCAAGGCGCCCGCAGCATCGCCCAACGCCTTGCCCAAGGGGAAGATCGGCGACATGGAGCTGAGCCGCATCATCCTCGGCGGCAACCTGCTGACGCACTTCACCCACAGCCGCGACCTGCGGTACGTCTACTCCCTGGCGGCCCACTACAACACCGACCAAAAGGTGCTGGAGACCCTCGCGGTCGCCGAGGCGAACGGCATCGACACCGTCTCGATGCACAACCCGCCGCACCCCATGTCGATCTTGAAAAAGTACCGCAAGGGCGGCGGAAAGATCAAGTGGATCATCTGCCCCACGGCCCCGGCCGAGCCCGGCATGGCCAAGTACGCCCAGGAGGTCCAGGAGCTGATCGACGCCGGGTGCGAGGCCATTTACCTCTGGGGCGTGCGGGCCGACGGACTGTTGGCCGAGAACAAGATTGACCTGATGGGCAAGGCCGTGGACCTGGCCAAGGCCCAAGGCGTGCCCTCGGGCGTGGGCTGCCACGAGCTGGGCGTGGTCAAGGCGTGCGAGGACAACAAGATCAACTGCGACTTCTACATCAAGACGTTCCACCACCACAACTACCCGAGCGCCAAGCTGAACCACGACTCGATGTGGTGCAAGAACCCGGAGGAAACCGCCGAGTTCATGAAGAAGGTCGCCAAGCCGTGGTTGGCCTTCAAGACCATGGCCGCCGGGGCGATTCCTCCGAAGGACGCGCTGCAATACGTCTTCCAGAACGGCGCCGATTGCGTGCTCTTCGGCATGTTCGACTACGAGATCGCCGAAGACGTGCGTCTGGCCAAAGAGGTCCTGGCCGGCGTCAAAACCCGCGCCAGGCCGTGGCGCGCGTGAGCGATGAACGGATCATTGTGAGCTAAGCCGCAAGCGGCTACTGCCTACTGCCTACCGCCTACTGACCCATGAAACGTCGCGAATTCCTCGAAGCCGGCATCGCCGCGGGGGCCGCTATCGGTTTGCTCTCTTCGCGAGAAACCGCCGCGCAAGACCCCGCCCCGCCCTCTCCCCTCAACGTCGCGCTTATCGGCGCCGGCATCCACGGCCGGGCGCTCATGAGCGCGGCACTCCTCATCCCCGGCATCCGCTTCCGTGCCGTCTGCGACATCTGGCGATACAGCCGCAACGTGGCCCGCAACTACCTGAGCACCTACAAGCAGGACGCCAACGACTACGCCGATTACGACGAGATGCTCCGCAAAGAGAAGGGCCTCCATGCCGCGATCGTCGCCACGCCCCACTTCCTGCACCCGGAGCAAACGATTGCGTGTCTGAAGGCCGGGCTGAACGTCTACTGCGAGAAGCCGATGGCCACCTCGCTCGACGCGGCCCGCGGGATGGTCCGCGCGGCCCGCGATACCGGCAAGCTCCTCCAGATCGGCTACCAGCGGCGCAGCAACCCGCGCTACCAGCACGCCGCGGACGTGCTGCTCCGGAAGGCGAAGCTCCCCGGGCGCCTGGTCCACGTGGGCGGCCAGTGGAACAGCGGTTTCAAGGACGACGTCGGCTGGCCCCAGAAGTTCGCCATGCGCGACGACCAGCTCAAGCAGTACGGCTATGCCTCGATGCACGAGCTGCGCAACTGGCGGGCATTCAAAAAGTTCTCCGCGGGCGTGTTCGCCGAGTTCGGGGCCCAGCAGGTGGACGCGATCAACTGGTTCCTCGGCGCGCTGCCCAAATCGGTCGTGGCCGCCGGCGGCTTGGACCACTACAAGACCCGCGAGGGGCTCGACACGGTGATGGCCGTCCTGGAGTACGGGACCGCCGAGGGGACGGTCCGCGCCCTGTGCGAGGTGCAAACCGCCACCAGCGGCGCCGGCGAGATGACCTTCGAGCAATTTCAGGGCACCGACGGCTCGATCAAGATCTCCGAAAGCCCCAAGTGGACCAAGGTCTTCCGCGAGCCGCACGCCCCCTCCTGGGACGACTGGGCCCGGCAGGGCTTCCTCCGCGCCCTGGAAGACCCCGCGGCCAAGAAGCCCCCCACCAGCGAAGAGGAGCACGTGCGCGAGACGGGCACGGTCGTGCCTTACGAGCTGCCCGCCGTCCTCGACAAGCCGCTCCACCAGCCGCACCTGGAAAACTTCTTCGACGCCGTGCGCGGCAAGGCAAAACTCAATTGCCCGGCCGAAGAAGCCTTCCGCGCCGAGGTCGTGGTCCACAAGGTCCACGAGGCCGTGGAGGCCAAGAGGATGCTCTTGCTCGGGCCGGAGGAGTTCAAGGTCTGATTTCGAGGGCGGGCTATCAGCTATCAGCATTCAGCTTTCAGCTATCAGCTTCTGATAGCCGACGGCTGATAGCTCTGGAGGCGACAATTCAATGGCGCTGGCGGACATGGAACGTGTTGACTCATGAGCACCATCGAGCCCAATCCCGGCTGCCCAACCCCGCTTCGCGACTGGCTCACGAAGGCCGCGGAGGCCGAGGCTTCGGACCTCCACCTGGTGGCCGGCTATCCGCCCGTGCTCCGCGTCCACGGCGAGCTCCGCCAACTTCAGCCGGACGCGCTGGCGCCGGAAACCGTCCGCGGGCTGCTGGTCGAGCTTTGTCCCCGGCACGCCATGGACCGCTTCGAGGCCGACCGGAACGTTGACTTCGCGCTGGAGCTCCCGTTGGGCACAGTTGGCGAGGGAAAAGGGGACAGGTCCAATTTGTGCGAAGTACCCTCCGGGCGGGCACCAGCCGAAGGCTGGTCGCGGCAAATTGGACCTGTCCCC
>CAYGZI010000230.1:0-8478 GCA_964354245.1 uncultured Planctomycetaceae bacterium | reverse complement strand
AGTTCCGCGAGGCGACCTGGCAGGCGTTCTGGCTCACCAGCGTCCAGGGGCGGGACATCGGCGAGGTGGCCGAGGAACTCGGGATGTCCGCCGGGGCGGTCTACATCGCCCGCAGCCGGGTCATGGCCCGGTTGCGCGAGAAGGTCGAAGAGCTTTCTGGAGATCGAGAGTGAGAGCGTGACGGCGTAGTGGTTCCGTTGCGCACTGCCCGGGCAGAACCTACTTCGGAGACCAACAACATGACCCGGTTTTTCGCGATTCTTGCCGTCACGTGTGCGGGTCTAGTGGGCGAGGTCTTGGCGGGGCCCTCCGGGAGCGACAGCTCCGGGCCAGCCAAGCCCAGCGAAGCGGCCGCCGTCCAAGAACCCGGTCGCCGGGTTCAGACAGACATCCTGCGAAAGAACGAGTATGACACGGACCTGTCCATCACGCACATGGACATCTCGCTCAAGACCGATTTCCAGAGCAACAACGTGCATGCGGTGGTGAAGGCCGCCCTGGAGAACACGTCGAGCAAGAGCGTGGACAAGGCAGAGTTCTGGCTCTGTCCGGGAGCGAACGATCCGGGTTTCCGGGCGAATGTTAACCACGTCTATCTGCTAGAGGGTGACGCCACGAAGAAGCTGGCGCACTCCATCGGCGAGGTTCCGGACCCGTTTGGAAAAGGAGGCCGTAAGTGGCCGGTTTGCCAAGTAACTTTTTCCAGGCCGGTTCGCCCCGGGGAGAAGCTCTCGCTGAAGTTCGAATACACGATGACCGGAAAGCCCGATCACTCCAGCGCGCCGATCGAGAAGTCGCGCGAGGGCTTTAAGGAGGTGTACCTCAGGGGAAGCGACTATTACTGGTGCCCGATGCTGTATTCCGATCTCAAGTCGGGCATCCTCCGGCGGGTACGCAGACCGAGTTGGACGCTCAGCGTCGAGTGTCCCGCGGGATACGTTGCCGTGACCGATGGTGAATTGCAGCGGCGTGAGGAGAAAGATGGCCTGGTCCGGGATGAATGGAACTCGCTGAAGCCCGGCGTGCCCGTGCTCTACGTCGGTCAGTTCAAGGTCGTGAAACGGACCGTGGACGGCGTGGCGTTCGAGATGTACGCCCCGGACGAGAAGCTGCTCAGGAAGGCGGCGGAGAGGATCGAGACCTACGCGCGGATGTACAAGCTCTATTGCGAGCTGTTTGGAGACCCGGGGCACGGCGGCTATCGGATCGTGGGCAGTGCCGTGACGGGGGTCGGGGCCTCCTTCGGCACGGGAACTATGGTCAGCATGCACCAATTGCACGACACGCACCATATCGCGCACGAGATGGCGCACACCTGGTGGGGTCCGCTGATCAGCCCGACGGGGCCCGGGTGGAAGTTCCTCACCGAAGCGATGGCCGAGTTCTCGGCACGGTGGGTCCTCTGGGCCATGGGAGAGGAGGTCAGCGCCGAGGACAAATCCCTGAGGAGTGTCTGCATCCTGGGCTGGAAGCAGCGGGAGTTCTGTTGTTTCTTCGCAGTGCCCGAGCCTGCTCGTCGATTCTCGAACCCCTTGATGCTCCAAGAGGGCTACGACCCCTACTGGGTCGACGGGGCGAACCGCTTCCGGGGGCCTCTGGTCGTCAACCAGGTCCGTCTAATCCTGGGGGATGAGGTGTTCTTCCGATGCTTGAAGACCTTCGTGGAGAAGTCCAGGGGCAAGCAGGCCGGCATCGACGAGTTCGTCCAGACGATCAACGCCGTCTCGGGAAAGGACATGACGTCGGAACTCAAGGGACTGCTGTGGAGCACCGGATTCGCCAGCTATCGTTTGGCGGGATTCATGTCGGAGAAGGCGGGTGAAGGCTACCGCACCAAGGTCAGGATCCGGAACGAAGGAGACTGTGGGCTCACGTGTCCTCTGCTGCTCAAGACGCTCGGGGCAGAGAAGCGAGTGGCGTTCAGTGTGGAGGGCAAGCAGGAGAAGGAGTTTGTCTTTCCAACCGGGCATCGGGTGCTCGACGTTGTCATCGACCCCGATATGACGACGCTTCAATACCACCCGGAACAGAAGCTCAGACTGTGGGGAACGATGTTAAGGGCCATGGAAGGGTATGGGAACAACGAGTATTACGGCCACGCATACATGCACTACGCCCTCGGCGAGCCTGCGCAGGCCGTCGATACGATGTCGGAGTACCTGGCCGGCGCCATGAGGCGGGAGAAGGTGAACGGCATCGATGAGTTGCTGGCGAAGGACGACTTCCATGCCGGATACACGTTCATGCGAGGGGTCTTCTACCTCGCCCTGGACGACCGGGAGTACGCGGAGAGGGATTTGAAGGCCGCCTTCCCGTACATGCTCCGCGCCATGGAGCACGGCCAGTCCGTGCGAGTGCCCGAGGGGTACTATGACCTGGGAGCCATCGGCCAGAAGGACCTGGGCGAGTATCTGACGCTGCTGAAGCTGATCGCCGGCAGAGAGTTCTCTTTTGAAAGCGGCCTGGATGATGCGGCGAAAAAGCGGACAGTCGAGGAGTGGAAGCAGTGGTGGGAGAAGGAAGGCAAACGTAAGAAGCTGGACCTCGGCGCCTTGAAGGAGAGGTGCGAGGCCCAACGCAAAGCCTTTTGCCAGCGCGAAGTATCGCTGAGGCAGAAGATTGAAAGGACAAGACAATGATCAGAATCCTCATCGCAGTCTGTGTGGCGCTTACGGATCTACCCGCTCTCGTCCTGGCCGGATCACCCGCTTCCAGTCCCTCGCCGGCCCAAGGGAAAGCCGGCGAAACGGCCGTCAACCGCGTGCTCAACCTCGATGGGCAGACCAGCGGCGTGCAGGTTCCGGACTCGGAGTCGCTGCGCTCGCTGAAGGATGCCATCACGATGGAGGCCTGGTTCAAGGCCTCCTCGTTCTACCCGGACGACGGGAACGTCAACTCCATCGTCCGCAAGAACGTGGCGGCAAACGAAGAGAATTTCCTTCTCCGGCTTCGCATTGCTCGGGGCAAGCCGCTGGTGGAGATGAGCCCAGGCTGCGACATCGGCGTGCTGCTGGCGCCCTACGACTTTGAGAAAGACAAGTGGTACCACCTGGCCGGCACGTATGACCGAAGAGAAGTAGCCGTGTACGTCAACGGCGTCCCGATCAAAAGCGGGGACTTCACCGGCCGCATGGACATCGACAAGTCGGACCTGATCATCGGCAAAGGGGACCCGGAGTTCAGGCACGGCGAGTGCTTCCACGGCGACCTTGACGAAATCCGCATCTGGAACGTGGCGCGATCGGCGAAGGAGATCCGGGCCACCATGAACGGCCCCTTGACCGGGAAGGAGCCCGGCCTCGTGGCCTATTGGAGCTTCGACGACGGCACGGCCAAGGACCTCTCGCCCAACCGTAATGACGGCAAGCTCGACGGGAAGGCCCGGATCACGGAATCCCCTCGGCCCAGCGTGCCGCTGCCTCCGGAGCAGGTGGCCGAGCCGGCAGCAGGGACAAGACAGTCTTCGACCGAGAAGCGTTTGGAGGTCCTCGGAGCTCTCTGGAAGGCGCTGAGTTCCACCTATCCGGCTATGGAATACAAGGGGATCTACGGGCGAGAGTGGATCGAGCCCACGGAGAGGCGCATTCAGCAGGCCCGGAGCGACCAGGAATTCTACGAAATCCTCCTGGAGTTGATGGCCAGCCTGAACGACACCCACACCCGCATCCTCTCTTATCCCGGCCAACCCAGGCTGGAATCGCCCCCAGTCGTCGTCAACCGGGTTGACGGCAAGGTGGCGGTGATCCGGGCGGCGGCCGACACGCAACTTGCGCCCGGGGACGTGATCGTCCTCGTGGAGGGCAAGCCGGTCCAGGACTGTCTGGCCGCCGAGTTGAAGCGGGTCTGCAATTCCACGGAGCGCGGACGGGTGCGCGATGCCTGCGGGCAACTGCTGCGCGGCATGCCCGGCACGACCGTGACGCTCAGCGTCCAAGGGGCAGACGGCAATCTGCGGCGTGTCACGCTGCGCCGCGATTCGATGCCGGAATTCTGGCAAGAGCCGGCGATCTCGTCGCGCGAGTTGGGCCAAACCATCGGATGCGTCCGGATCGCGCGGTGGACGGGAGACAGCCGCAGACAGAACCTCGTGGCGGATTTCGACCGGGCACTGGAGCAGTTCAAAAGCGGCAAGGGCCTCGTCATTGACGTGCGCGGCAATGGCGGCGGAAACGACCAGTTGGCGGACCTGGTGAATGGCCGGCTCACGGACAAACCCGTCGTCAGCAGCATCGACTTCTGGCGCAAAGCCGGCACCGACACGTACGAGAGAAGCATCGGCTGGGTCCGCCCGCGCGGACCGTGGACCTATAAGGGCCGCGTGGCCGTCCTGATCGACGAGGCCTCGATGAGCGCCTGCGAGCATTTCGTCTCCGGCGTCGAGGCGATGGGCAACGTTCTTCTGGTCGGAACGCCCACCAACGGCGCCGGCGGCGGCCCGACGGCCGTCAGTCTCCCGGATGGAACGCGAATCGCGATCTCGCGGGCCTTGGGCCTGCGTGCCAATGGAGTTGTTTTTGAGGGCCACGGGATTCCGCCGCACATCTTCTCTACCCCGACTCTCGCCGACCTGCGAGCGGGCCGCGACGCGGCCCTCGAAACTGCCAAGGAGTGGATCCTGTCGGGGGCGAAGGTTCCATCGCGTGACCTGTCTCACGCCATCAGCCGTGCGACACTAAGGTAATCAAAATGGTAACCGAACCTACCGGGTGTGACCCGAACCGCATCAAGCTGCTCCTTGAAGACCGTTTGCCCGGCGACGGTCAAACGGAGATGGAACGGCACCTGGAGACCTGCGACGAATGCCGTCGGCAACTGGAGACGGCGGCTGCCGACGCCCGCTGGTGGCGCGACGCCCGGCAGTTCCTCGACCCCGACTCGCACATTGTCGAGACATCCGAAATCGAAGGAGGACAGGCATTCCTGCCTGTCCAGCGCCCGGACGATGGATCGAACCGGCAATCGCCGGCCGACGGCGATTCGATCCTCGACGAATTGCCGCCCGGCGTGCTCTCGCCCTCGGACAACCCGGCCATGCTCGGCTGCCTGGGGTCCTACGAGATCGCCGAGGTGATCGGCCGCGGCGGCATGGGGATTGTGCTCAAGGGCTTTGATCGCGACCTGAACCGCTACGTGGCGATCAAGGTCCTCGCGCCTCACCTGGCCACCAGCGCCGCCGCCCGGCAACGCTTTGCCCGCGAGGCCAAGGCCGCTGCGGCCGTGGTCCACGACCATATCGTCGCGATTCACGACGTGGACAATGCCGGCCGCTTGCCTTACCTCGTCATGCCCTTCGTGGCCGGCCAGTCGCTCCAGGAGCGGCTCGACCGCACCGGATCGCTGGAGCTGAAGGAACTCCTGCGGATCGCCATGCAGGTGGCCGAGGGGCTGGCCGCGGCCCACGCCCAGGGCCTCGTCCACCGCGACGTCAAGCCCGCCAACATCCTCCTCGAGAACGGCGTGGAGCGGGTCAAGATCACCGATTTTGGGCTGGCCCGGACCGTGGACGATGCCAGCCTCACCCACAGCGGCTTTGTGGCCGGCACTCCGCAGTACATGGCCCCCGAGCAGGCGCGGGGCGAGAGCGTGGATTGCCGCTGCGACTTGTTCAGCCTGGGGAGCGTGCTCTACGCGATGTGTACCGGCCATGCCCCGTTCCGGGCGGAGACCACGCTGGCCGTGCTCCGCCGGATCTGCGAGGACGCGCCCCGGCCGGTCCGCGAAGTCAATCCCGACGTCCCCGAGTGGCTCGCCGAGATCGTCGAGAAGCTGCACGCGAAGGACCCGGACGAGCGATTCCAGTCGGCCGATGAAGTGGCGGTGCTCTTGGAGCAACACCTAGCCCATCTTCAGCAGCCGACGCTGGCGCCGAAGCCGTCGCCACTTGGCTACCGGTCCCCGGCGGCGCGCAAGGCGCGCCGGCGGGCCCTGCTGAGGCTGGCTGCCGTCGGGCTGTTGGTTCTGGTGGCAGGGTTCGGGACGGCGGCGATCCGCTGGGGCGGCTTGTTTGGCGGAAGCGACACCGCCGATCAGAGCGCCTTGCAGGAGCCTTCTTCACCAGACGCAAGCGTAGCAGCCTCCCGGGCCTTGGCCGCAACGGCCCGATCCGCACTTGTCGCACCGGACACCTTGCAGGAAGAAATCCACCGCCTCCAGCAGGACGTTAGCCGGCTGGAAGCCCAGTGGCAGCCGCCGCCGGGCGCGCACTCGGCGACCGCAATGCCCGACCCGCTGCCGGAGATCCGTGCCCGGGTCGAGCAATTGGAGCAAGAGCTGATTCCCGGTGTACCGTAAACACAGCGACGTCCTGTGTCGTTGACGTTTTCCCAAGTTTCGCAGAAAAGGAGAGTGACCTATGAAGTCCGTCAAAGTGACCTGTCTCGTGCTGTTGGTAGGCTTGACGTGTATTGGCCTGGCCCTGGTGGCCGCGGCGCCCGGTCAGCAGGCGACGCCCACTCAGCCGAGCGTACTAAGTACCGGCGCGTCCAGCGTGCCCGCGCCCCCCAGTGCCGCGACCCAGCCCGAGCCCGCCACAAGCGCCGCGCCCGCGGCTCCTGCCGCGACGCCCGCCGCCAGCCGGCCCGTGCGCGTTCCAATCGCCTCGTCTTCGCGCAGTGGACCGGCCGGGCGCGTGACCGCTGCCGAGCCGGCCCCGGCCCAGGCCGATCAGGCTGTTCAGAGCAACTGGCAAGCACTCCAGCAGCAGGCCAAAGCGGCTGACGCCATGCTCGGTAGTTCGCTCGACGCCACTTGGGCGCCCGGGGGCTACCCTGGTGCCGCAGATCCCGAAGTGGCAAAGTGGATCGCGGAAGCACAAAAGGCCGAGGCCGCGCAAGGGCAACTGCTCGCCAAGTACGCCCAGGCCGCCGACGAGAAACAGCGGGCCGAGATCAAGGCGTCGCTGGGCAAGGTGCTGGAGCGGCAGTTCGACCTCCAGCTTCAGCAGCGCGAGCGCGAGGTGTCGCAGATTGAAGCCCGAGTCAGGAATCTCCGCGAGATGATCGACAAGCGGAGCAAGGCCCGGCAGACGATCGTCACCGGCCGGCTCGACCAGTTGCTGAACGAGATGGACGGGATGGGCTGGGTGGGGCCGAGTCACGCCGCGCCTGGCGGCAGCCCAATCTATGGGCCCTACGGGCCCGCTGGGGGCTATTTGCCGTCGGGCTACCCGCCGGGCTACCGATCAAGGTCAGCGGCCGAGCCCGCGCCCAACCCTCTTCAGTCAGACAACTCGATTAGGGCACCATCGACTGGTGCCGCCACGCCGAGATGATGCGTGGCGCGCCGGGAGCATCCGCCCCCGGACACCTCGGGTTGGGGCAGCAGTTGTACTGCTGCCCCCCAGTTGGGACGGCAGTACAACTGCCGTCCCAACCGTCGATGGCCGGGTGGCATGGCCACGTCTTCGTGGCCATGTTCGTCACCGCTGCCGACATGCCCACGAAGACGTGGGCATGGCACCGGTTCACGCCGCCCAGCCGCGGGTTGGGGCAGCAGTTGTGCTGCTGCCCCAAGGCGGCAAGAAAACTCCTTGCCGGGCGGTTCGCCGGTGCGCTACAATGCAGGTTTTCCATCCGACCGACCGACCTGCCGGCACCACGTATGGCCGCTTCCGATATCGTTATCCGGGGGGCCCGGGAGCACAACCTCCAGGATGTCAGCCTGACGCTCCCCCGCAACCGGCTGATCTGCTTCACCGGCGTAAGCGGCTCCGGCAAGAGCTCCTTGGCGTTTGACACCCTCTATGCCGAGGGGCAGCGCCGCTACGTGGAGAGCCTCTCCAGCTTCGCGCGGCAGTTCCTCGGGCAGATGCCCAAGCCCGACGTGGATTCCATCGAGGGCCTCAGCCCGGCGATCTCCATCTCGCAGAAGACGGCCGGCCAGAGCCCCCGCTCGACGGTGGGCACGATCACCGAGATCTACGACTACCTGCGCGTGCTTTATGCCCGGGTGGGCGTGGGGCATTGCCCTCAGTGCGGCCGGCCGATCACCGCCCAAACGCGGCAGCAGATCCTCGATCGGATCGGTCAGCTTCCCGCCGGGACGCGGTTCCTCGTCTTGGCCCCGATGATCCGCGGGCAAAAGGGGGAGTACCGCGACCTGTTCGAGGACCTCTTGAAGCAGGGGTTCGTCCGCGCCCGCGTCGACGGCGCCGTGGTGCGGCTCGCGGAGGACCTGGGCCTGGACCGGCAGATGCGGCACAACATCGAGGTCGTCATCGACCGGCTGGTTGTGGGTGGCGGAGATAGCCCTCACCCTGCCCTCTCCCAAAGGGAGAGGGGACACACGGGTGGCGGGGCGCGTTTGGCCGAGGCGGTCGAGTTGGCCCTGCGCCTCGGCGAGGGGAACCTCATCGTTGCCCCGGAGGCTGCCGACGGAGAATCCGAATCCCGAATTCCGAATTCCGAACTCGACGGCGACCTGCCCTCACCCCAACCCTCTCCTAAGGGGAGAGGGGACAGAGCGCCCTCACCCCAGCCC
>CAYGZI010000229.1:0-8489 GCA_964354245.1 uncultured Planctomycetaceae bacterium | reverse complement strand
GCGTGCCGCCGGAGAACGTGATCGCGATGTTCGACGCGGCGCGGGGCGGGGGATTGGGGATTAGGGATTAGGGATTGGGGATTAGCAATCAGAGCTGGGCCGTGTCGGCCCGGTGGCGTAGCGGGCGCGCCTTGCCCGCCGCTTTTCGTCGGCCTTCAGAACCGGCACGCGACGAGTGTCGTGTGGGTCAGGTACCAGACAACGAGAAGCGGGATCAAGAGAAACGCCCATCAAGGAACGGCGAGGCACGGTGCGAGCCAATCTCACGGAATCCGGCGTTTCCTCCAGTAGTCGGGGCGCCGTTTCCCGTGGACGACGGCCACGATCCAGATGGCATTCTCACGCTCCGTGTAGAAGATGACGTAAGGGAAACGTCGGACCAGAAAGTGCCGGAATGGGGTCGTCTTGTAGCGGCCCCCAGGGCGTGGGTTCTGCTCTATACGCGAGACCGTTTCCTGCACAATGGACAGAAGAGCCGTTCCGAGCCCGCGCTTCTGCCGCTCGTAATAGGCGACCGCCTCATCCAGCTCCGCCCTGGCTTCCCTGTGAAAAACCGCCGGTTTCACGAGTACTTCTCGCGTAGGTGCGCGAAGACCGTCGCCGCAGGCTCGCCAACCGCTGCGCCGCGCTCGATTTCGTCCATGCGCCGTGCGAGTTCGGCATCCCAGGCCGCCTCCACCTCGGCGTCCGCCCCTTCGTCAAGGGAATGGATAAGGACGGATGCCAGTTCAGCGCGGGCACCGGTCGGCAACTGCAAGACCTCGGACTTCAGTTGTTCGAACGATTGGCTCATGTCGCTTCCTCCCCTGTCGGACGTTTGCCGCCTATACGTAATTGTGGGAAACGGCCGGCGGATGTCAAGTTGTCCGGTCAGAAAGCACACCCTTGGCGCCTGCCGATCACTACCGGATGTTCCGCCACTGCGGTCCGGCTTCCGCTTCGAGGCAGTGGACGAGCTTCCGGATGTAGAACAGGTCGGCCTTGCACCAGGGGATGTCGAGGTAAGAGCGGAGTCTGTCGGCCGGCTCGTGGAGGACCAGGGCCTTGGCGGCGAAGATCTCGACCGACATCGTGGGAAGCGAGAACGGGCATTCGTTTCGCCACGCCAGCTCGACGTTCCACGCCAGCCACCACGTGGGCCGGTGGTAATCGACGTACACGTCCACAAGCTCGCGCTGGGCCTTGCCGGAGTATGTCCCGCAGAGCCGCGCGACCTCGGGCGTGAGGTTGCGCCAGCGGGCAAAGACCTGCCGGCCCGTGGGCACGTCGGCCACGACCGCGCCGGCCGGATGGGCCAGCTCGAAGACCAATCGCTCGCGCATGGCGTTGCGGGCCGCGGCAACGCCGCGCTCCACCGCAGCTTGATCGTTCGCATGCTGCGCCATGCGGCAGTAGGCGATCAGCCCGGCGACGTGTCCGTTGCGGCAGTCCTCTTCCATCTTGTTCGGCGCCTGCTCGACCAGCCCCTTCAGCGCCGTCCAATGCCGCTGGACGTGGCTCCAGTCGCCGGTGGTGTGGACCCAGAGCCAAATTGCGTACAGCCGGGCCAAGGACGTCCGCACAAGATCGTCGTTTACCCGCCAAAGCTTCTCCGGCGGCACGTTGTATGCAGACCGGATTTCGCCTTGCTGCGGGTCAAACGTGCGCCGGCCGGTCGGGCCGTCCAACGGGCCGCCGGGCGAGTCCATCTCGGCAACGTGCCGCTTCACTTGCTGCTGCAACTCCGGATCGAGATACGGATACGCTTGGGCGAGCCGTTCGAGCATTTCGGTGGGCTCGATGAAGAAGCGGTAGGCTTCGATGGGGTGCTTTCCGGCGGGAAAGACCAGCGGGCGCCACTGCTTTCCGATCAACTCGGTCACGGCTGCGGTCAAGGCTGGGCGGAGAGGCGAAGCCGAGGAAGAGGCCGGCGGCGGAAGGAGTCTGGCCTCCCAGATGATGCGGTCGAGATCGGCGTCGGGAATCGCGGCGACTTTCTGGGCGGCTTGCTCCGCGAGCGGCTGAGGCCGCGTGCCGGGCACTGAGATGTCCAGCTCCTTGAGCACGTGTCGGACTCGCTGCGTCTGGAGCGTGTCCCAGTCCCAGGGGAGTTTGCCAATGTTGTTGCGCTCAGCCGGCGTGAGCTTCTCGATGGGCGGCTGCGGCGGGCGGCCAGCGGTGCCGCCGGGCTGCACCCGGTAGGCGATGACCGCGCAGCCGGAGTTGATCTCGTGGGTCGGGACGTAATAGAAGCTGTCGCCGGCCACCGAGACCGGCACGTCGATCGCCGAGCCGCCGCCGTAGACCGCCGTGCCGCGGATGAGCCACTCCTTGCCGACCGGCAGCGGCTCGTTGCGGAGGATATGGGCCCAGATGCTGAGGGCCTCGCCGGGGCGCGGCTCGTGGATGTTCGTGCAGAAAGGCTCGCCGTAGCCCTTGAGCGTGTCCAGGTCCATGGCGTTGACGTTGTCCTGGTGGGTGTTGATGAGCACTCGGCCGGCAGCGCTGAGCTGGCATTGCTCGTCGTGGACCAGAAGCAGGCTGTCGTGCCAGCCGTACGTGCGCGACTGGTCCATGATGGGCGCGATGTGGCCCGTGCGGGTGTCGAGATAGCCGACGTTCAGAAACGGCGAATAGTGCTCGTAGCGGCTCCGCAGGAGGGCCTGGTACTTGACGATCACGCGGCCGTCGGGCGCGACCAGCGGCGGGGCCCCGGTGCCGTTCATGCTCTCCGCATAGACGATCGGGGCGACGAACCGCTGGCGCCCGTCGGCCGGATCGAGGACGAAGAACGTCTGATACGCCGGCTCGGCGGTTAGACGCTTGCGGAGGTAGTCGAGCTGCCGCTGGTAAGTGCCGGGCTGGGCCAGTTGCTTGTGGTTCATGGCCCGCAGGCGGGCGTTCTCCTCCTTGCTGTGCCGCCAACTGGCCACGTCGCCGAAGACCTCCTTGACCATGTCCATGAGGATCGGGGCGATCGAGTCCTGCGACATGACCGGCGCGACGGCGACCATGACCGCGCCGTCGGGGGCAACGACCGGGTGATAGCCGCGGAAGGTCGCGCCGGGGAGCTTTTCGCTTCGCCAGTGCAATTGGCCGTTTCCGAGGTCGATCGCGTAGAGCCGCATGTCTTCGCCGGCGGCATAGACGCGGCCGGCCTTGGCGTCCAGGGCGGGACTGGCCAAGAGCGGCCCGCCGGTTGAGGCCGTCCAGCGGACTTTCCCGGAGGCGGCGTCGATGGCGTAGACCTTGCCGTCGCGGCTGCCGATGATGACGGCGCCCTCGTGGACCAGCGGGGCATTCCAGACCGCTGCCCCGGTCGGGACCGACCACGCGAGTTGTCCGTTGGCCGCGTGGACCGCGTAGATCCGCCCGTCGGCGGCCCCGAAGAAGACCTTGCCGCCGGCGGCAGCAGACGTGTGGAGGATCGCCCCGCCGGCGCGGAAGGTCCAGCGGTCCTTGCCCGAGGCGTCGTCGATGGCGTGCAGCGTGCCCCGCATGGTGCCGACGTAAACGGTGTGGTCGGCCACGACGGGCTGGACGCCGGCCATGAGTCCCTCGTCGGGGAAGAGGCGATACCACTTGCGTGCAAAGGGGGGCCGGATTTCGGCTGGGATGGCGCCGCTGCGGGCCGGATCGTGGGCCAGCATGGGCCAGTCCTGTGCGGTCGCTGGCGCTTTGGCGCCCGTCTGCGGTTGAGCGGGCGCGGGGGCCGGACTTGGCGCGATCATCGCGCCGCACAACAGACAGATCGCCAGTGGTCTCGGTCGCATGGAAGCATCCTCCTCAGAAGCGGACGCAAGCGCGTTTGGGGCAAGTCTACCGGATTGAAGACGCGCCGGGCAAGGGGCGGCCGCTAAGCGAATACACGCGGCGCAAGCCCGGCCGCTAAGCGGCTCCTGGTGGCGGAAGCCGGGGAGCGGTATAATCAACCGTTGATCTACATCGCATCGAGAGTGAAGAGACTGCCTTGCGCCTGAAGCTGATTGCCTGCGAAATCCTCTATCGCGAAGTCTGCGCGGTCGCCGCACGGTCGGTCAACCAGGTCGACGTCGAGTTCCTGCAGAAGGGTCTGCACGACATCGGGCAGGCCGGGATGAACGCGCGGCTCCAGGAGGTGCTGGCCGCGGTCGATGCCGCAGCGTACGACGCGGTGCTGTTCGGCTACGGCCTGTGCAGCAACGGCCTGGTCGGGCTCACCGCCGGCGCGATCCCCCTGGTGATTCCCCGGGCCCACGATTGCATCACGCTCTTCATGGGGAGCAAGGAGCGGTACCTGGAGTATTTCGAGAGCCACCCGGGGGTTTACTTCAAGACGAGCGGCTGGATCGAGCGGGGCGAAAGCACGCACCAGCAAGACCCGCAGTCGATCGCCCGCAAGAGCGGCATGGCGATGTCGTACGAGGAGTTGGCGGCCAAGTACGGCGAAGACAACGCCAAGTTCCTCTACGAGCAGCTCTGCAACATGACGCGGAACTACACGGGGATCGCGTACATCGAGATGGGGATCGAGCCGGACGACCGCTTCGAGCGGACCGCGCGCCAACAGGCGGCCGAGCGGGACTGGACGTTCGAGAAGCTGCAAGGCGACCTGTCGCTGGTTCAATCCCTGGTCGATGGCCCGTGGGACGAGAACCGCTTTCTCGTCGTGCCGCCGGGCCACCAGGTGGCGGCGAGCTTCGATGAGAGGATCATCAAGGCGGAAGCGGACGTAGGGCCGGCTGTGCCGGCCGAAAAGAGGACGTAGGGCCGGCTGTGCCGGCCGAAAAGAGGACGTAGGGCCGGCTGTGCCGGCCGACACGCGATAGCCGATTTCCGGCCGGCAAAGCCGGCCCTACCGGGAGAACGACAACCATGAACGGATACGAGCGGATCCTGGCAAAGCTCGACGGCCGGCCGACGGACACGCTGCCGCTGATGCCGATTACGATGATGTTTGCCGCGGATCAGATCGGCGTACACTACGGGCGCTATGCCCGGGACCATCGTGTGCTGGTCGAGGGGCAGCTTGCCACGGCGGAGCGGTTCGGGCTGGACTATGTCTCCTGCATCTCCGACCCGGCGCGGGAGGCGGCGGACTGCGGGGCGGCGATCCACTACTTCGACGACCAGCCGCCCGCCATCGACGAGACGAACTCGCTCCTGAGCGACAAGAGCGTGCTGGCGAGGCTCAAGGCGCCCAATCCCCTCGGCGGCGAACGCATGCACGACCGGGTCCAGGCCGCGGTCCTTCTGCGTCAGAAGGTGGGCGGCGAACTGCTGATCGAAGGTTGGATCGAAGGGCCCTGCGCCGAGGCCGCCGACCTGCGGGGCATCAACCGCTTGATGCTCGACTTCTACGACGATCCGCAGTTCGTGCGCGATCTCATGGAGTTCGTCCTGGACATGGAGCTTCGCTTCGCCAAGGCCCAAGTCGAGGCGGGCGTGGACCTGATCGGCGTTGGCGACGCGGCCGCGTCGCTGGTGGGCCCGCAGATCTACGAGGAGTTCGTCTTGCCGTACGAGAAGCAGATGGTTGACCGGCTCCATGCGATGGGCACTCGGGTGCGGCTGCACATCTGCGGCAACACCAACCGGATTCTCAAGGGGATGGGGACGCTGGGGTGCGAGATCGTGGACCTGGACTTCATGGTCCCGCTGGCGAAGGCCCGCGAGGCGATGGGGCCGCGACAGGTTCTTCTGGGCAATCTGGACCCGGTTGCCGCGATTTGCCATGGGACGCCGGAGTCGATCCGTGCGGCCGTGGCGGAGTGCCATAGCCAGGCGGGCGCGGCGTACATTGTCGGCGCCGGGTGCGAAGTCCCGCGGGACACGCCGCCGGAGAACGTTCTGGCCTTGCGGGAATACGCGCGGTCTACGAAGTGAATCCGGCCTGAACGAAGACGCGGGAAGCGGGGGCTTGTCCTCTCAGCTTCGTCTGCCCACAATGGGAATGGGCCCGGGGCCGGCAAGGAGCGACAGGATGAGCAGAGAATTCAGCGTGATCATCGAGCGCGACGACGAGGGCTACTACGTGGCTTCGGTCTCTGCCCTGCGCGGGTGCCACACCCAGTCGAAGTCGTTGGACGATCTGACGGGCAGGGTCCGCGAAGCGATTGAGCTCTGCCTAGAAGTCCAGGGCGAGAGCCTGGAGCCGCCGGATCCGGCCGTGTGACCCCGCCGTTGCGATTCATCGGCCGATTGCCTCTGCTGCCGCTTCGCACAGCGCCCGGGCCTCGGCCTCGCTGGCGGCCTCGGCGATGGCCCGGACGATCGGCTCGGTGTTGCTGGGGCGGACCAAGAGCCAGCGGCCGGGCCAGTCGAGGCGCAGGCCGTCCATGCGGTCGAAATGGGCCTCGGGGAAACGCTTCTCCAGGGCATCTAGGGCCGCCGGCACGCGATCGGGCGGCACGGCGATCCTGGTCTTGACGATGGCGTAGCGGGGCAATTCGTCGGCAAGCCGGCCGATGGGCAGTTGGCGCCCAGCCATGGCGTCCAGCAGCCGGGCCATGCCCACGAAGCTGTCTCGCACCAGCCCCACGGCCGGGTCGATCGGGCCGCCGTTGCCTTCGCCGCCGAAGATGGCTCCATGGGCGAGCATGGCATCGACCACGTTGGCCTCGCCCACCGGCGCGCGGAAATAGGGCACGCCGTAGCGATTGGCCAGGTCCTCGGACATCCGGCTGGTCGAACAGTTGGCGACGATGGGGCCGCGGCTGCGGCGGAGCACGTGGTCCACGCACAGGGCCAGGGTGTACTCCTCGCCGAGATACCTTCCCGACTCGTCGATCACGGCCAGGCGGTCGGCGTCCGGGTCCTGGCAGAAGCCAATGTCCGCCCCGCGATGGAAAAAGGGGACAGTCCCCATTTGTGCGAAGCCGGGCACCAACCGAAGGTTGGTCGCGGGCCGTTCCGGCAAATGGGGACTGTCCCCTTTTTCCATCCCCCGCACCGCGGCCAGCACGCAGGCCAGGTTCTCGGCAGTCGGCTCGGGCGGGTGCTCGAAGCGGCCGTCGGGCTCGCCGCCTAGGAGCGTGACGCGGCAGCCCAATTCCTCCAAGAGGCTTGTGCCGAGGATGCTTCCTGCCCCGTGGTTGGAGTCAAGGAGCACGTGGAACCGCCGCTTGCGGATCGCGTCCACGTTGACCAGCGAAAGGACCCGTTCGAGGTGCGCGGAGATGGGGTCGGACACGGATTGAAATCCGCCCAGACGGTCGTGGGAAACCCAATCGACCGGGCCGCGGCGATACCTGTCGAGGACCTCCCGGCCGGGCCCGGCGGGAATGACCCGTCCCTCGGCGGAAAAGAGCTTCAGCCCATTGTACTGGGACGGATTGTGGCTGGCGGAGATCTGGATTCCGCCGGCAGCCCTGAGCCAGCGCACGAGGATGCCGGTGGTGGGCGTGGCGGCAATGCCGGCATCGAGGGTCTGGCGGCCGACGGCGTGCAGGCCGGCGTGGACCGCCTCGGCCAGCATTTGGCCGGAGAAGCGGCCGTCGCGGGTGAGGACGAGCGGTCCCGCCGGGCACTGGGCGGCAAAGGCCGCGGAGTAGCGGATCGCCACTTCCGGAGTGAGCGTCTCTCCCACGATCCCGCGCAAGCCCGAGACACTGATGATCGGTTCAGCCATGAAGAGTCGGTCTCCAAAAGCGCGGTCGCGAGGCTATTGCTATTTCTGTAGGACGACTTTCAAGTCGTCCTGGAGTGAGACGACTTAAAAGTCGTCCTACTGTGCGGCAGATTGGCAATCTGCCCCACAGCCGGCAAGAATAGTATAGGAAAGTATAGATCGGCTGCGAGGGGGAGGCGGGAGCCCCTCTTTCCGCAGCCGGTAGAATCGTCCAGAATGGCACAGCGTGGAGAGGATGAGCGTCGCCGATGATGGATACCCAGACTGCTTTAGATCGCGTGGAGACCGCCGCAGCGGAGGGGAAGCTCTCGGCAGGGGCCGTGGCAAACGTCCGGGCCTGGCTGACCGAGCCGCGCTATGCGGAGTACGCTCCTCAGGTGGTTGAGCACATTGAGGCCGGAAAGTGGAAGGAGTTGGACGACTACTTCTGGACGGTCATTCCCTTCGGCACGGGCGGGCGCCGCGGCAAGCTCTACCCAATCGGGTCCAACGCCATCAACAACCGCACCATGGGCGAGAGCGCCCAGGGGCTGGCCGATTACGTCAAGGACTACGTCCGCGCCCAGACTTCGGAAGTCTGTGGCGGCCGTCCGGCAACGCCCTCGTGTCTTGACCGCGACGCCCCCTCACCCCCGGCCCCTCTCCCGAAACGGGAGAGGGGAGTTGGTGCTGGACGGCCGCTGGCGTGTGCCGTCGCTTACGACACGCGGCACCAGTCGCGGCACTTTGCCGAGCTGGCGAGCGAGATCATGGCGGCCGCGGGCTACACCGTCTACTTCTTGGACGGCTACCGGAGCACGCCGGAGCTGTCGTTTGCCGTGCGGCACAAGCACTGCTCGTGCGGGGTCATGATCACGGCCAGTCACAATCCGCCCAGCGACAACGCGGTCAAGGCGTATTG
>CAYGZI010000228.1:0-8496 GCA_964354245.1 uncultured Planctomycetaceae bacterium | reverse complement strand
CGCGGTCGGGCCAGGGGCTTTCGGCGGCCACGATGTCGATGCAGTGGGCCGGGCAGGCCGTGGCACAGAGGAAGCAGGCCACGCACTTCACGCGGCCCTGCTCGTCCCGGTTGAGCCGGTGGACGCCGCGGTACCGGATCGGGTCCGGGGTCTGATACCGCTCTTCGGGGAACTCGACGGTCTTCTTGCGGCCGAAGAGGTGCTTGAGCGTGGTCGTCAGGCCATCGAGGAACAGGCGGAGGTACGACTTGCCCGCCATGCCCAGCTTGGGGGCGCCGATCCACCGGATTCGTTGGTCGTCCCGATTCATGAATACAAAACCCCGCAAACGGGCAATGCCGAAGGACGAATGACGAATGTCGAAAGAATGACGAAGCACGAAATCCGAAATGCCGGAGTGGTGAAGGTCTCCGATAGGGTCGTTTGGTGCTTCGGCATTTGGATTTCCTTCGTCATTTGGCTTTCGACATTTGTGCTTCGCGCAGCGGCCGGTTGTCGGCCACGGTCGGATCGGCCAGGGTCGTCAGCAGCCAGCAGACCCCGAGCGCCGCCGCGCCGACGGCCGCCATGAGCAGCTTGTTGGGAAGATCGAGGGCCCGGGCCCAACGGTCGCCGTATTCGATCCACACGGCCACGACCGCCACGTTGACGACGCCCCAGGGGAGCATCACCTTCCAGGCAATGTTCATCAACTGGTCGAAGCGGAACCGCGGCCAGCTCCATCGGGCGAGCATGAAAAAGAGGATCATCCCCATGACCTTCGTCATCAGCACGGCGACCCGGACGAAGGCGGTCCACCAGGAGGCGTCGGCGATGTCCTCGCTCGATCCGGTCAGTCCCCAGAAGTGCCAGCCGCCCAGGAAGAGGATGACGATGAGCACCGCGGCCGCGATCATGTGGAGGAACTCGGCCACCAGGTACATCATCAGCTTCATGCCGGAGTATTCGGTGTGGTAGCCGCCCACCAGTTCCTGCTCGGCCTCGGGCAGGTCGAAGGGGAGTCGCCCGGCCTCGGCCAGCGCGGCCACGGCGAAGACCAGGAGCCCGAGCGGCTGGGTGAAGGCGTTCCAGACGCCGGACTCGGCCTGCCGGACAATGATCTCCTCCAGCCGGAGCGAGCCCGACGCGAGCACCACCCCCAGAAGGCCGAGTCCCAGGGGGATTTCGTAGGAGATCAACTGGGCCCCGCTCCGCAGGCCGCCGAAGAGGCTGTACTTGTTGTTGCTCGCCCAGCTTCCCAGCAGCACGCCGTAGACGGCGATGCTGCCCACGGCGAAGACATAGATCATTCCCACGTCGACGCCGGGGGCCACCACGAGTCGAATCGGCTGCCCGTCGATTTCAGAGATTGCCGGCAGCACGCTCCCGAACGGGATGACGGCGAAGATCGCCATGGCCGCGGAGAAGATCAGGATCGGCGCCAGCAAGAAGAGCACTTTGTCCACGTGCGCCGGAGTGACCTGCTCCTTGAAGATGAACTTCACTCCGTCGGCAATGGGCTGGCCCAGGCCCCAAAGGCGGATTTTCGTCATGGGGATGCCGACGCGGTTCGGCCCGCGGCGGTCTTGGATCCAGGCCGCCATCCTCCGCTCCAGGAGCACCAGATACGCGGCCGCGGCCACCAGCGCGGCCAGCACCAGGACGATCTTAACCAGGGCTTCGATGACCATTGGTGTCATATTCGGTCCACAAAGCCGCGACCGCTGGTCGCGGTCCCGTTTTCCGCGACCGCCAATAACGTCATTCAGCGCGACCACCGGTCGCGGCTTTATGGCGCGGTTCCCGCCAGTAAGTTGACTTTCAAGTTCACTCCCAGCTCGGGAATGGCCTCCCGGGCCACGTGGAAGTACCCGATCTGGGCCGCCGCCTCGCTCAAAACCGTCCGGGCATTATACAGCCCTTGGCGGCCTTGGAGATCCCAAAACAGACTCCCCTCGGGCCGCACGCCCACGGGCGGACGGATGGCCCAGCCGACCGACTGCAGGTGGTCGTGCCGGTTCACGTAGGAGCCGTCGCGCTCCGGAAACGCAGCCCCGGGCAGGACGTACGTGGCCCGCTCCGACAGCGGCGAGGGGAACAAATCTTGCACCACAAGCAATTGTGCGCGGGCGAGGCGTGCGGCGAAGGGCGGGTCGATCCAAGCGGTTTTGTACCCGCCGGAGACCCAGAGGCCGGCCGCGGCGCCGCGGTCGATGTCGTGCGCCAGCTCCTCCAGTGTAGTAACCCGGCCGTTGAAATGGGCGATCACCTCTTCCACGCCGCGGCGGTTGGGACATTTTTCCGCCGCGATCGTAAAGCCGCCGGGGAAACGCTCGTCCTCAGCCACCGCGGGGACCGGTCCCAATGCCAGCGCTGCGTTGCGGTCGATCGTGCGCACGTACTGCGCCAGCAGGTACGCCTCCTCGACGGTCAAGAACGGCGAAAGCACGGCCGCCAGGCGTCCCGCTTCGCGGAGCCGCCGATCCAGCTCGCGCGGCAACTGCGTCCAGTCCAGCTCGACCAGGGACTCCCCGTCGCGGCGCAGCGGCTGCGCGAGGCGCTCCGGGCTGTGAACGTGCGCGTGGTCGTAGCGCCCGTCGTTGCAGATCCACCAGTCGTTGACAAAGGCATTCTCCCGCGGCCGGACGCGGTAGACGTGGTCCTGGTTCTCGTCGATCCAGGTGGAGCAGCCGGCCGCACAGCCGGTGCAGACGCCAGCGTGCTGCTGCAAGTACCAGACCCGCTGGCGGTAGAGGAACTGCTTGTCGCAGAGGGCCCCGACCGGGCACAGATCGACCACGTTGCCCGAGAGCTTGTCGGCCAAGGGGAAGCCGGGCACAACGTCGATCTCCTCGTGGGTCCCGCGCCCGGTGACCATCAGCTCGCCGGCGCCGCTCACTTCCCGGGTGAACCGCACGCAGCGGGAGCAGAGGATGCAGCGGTCGACGAACAGGGTGACGCCCTCCCCCACGTCCCGCCGGCGGCTGGTGAACGGGCGGAGGTCGGCCCGGCGCTCGTCCTGGCCGTACTGAAAATGGTAGTCTTGGAGCCAGCACTCGCCGGCCTTGTCGCAGATCGGGCAGTCGATCGGGTGACGCAGGAGCAGCCCCTCTTCTACCCGCGCCCGGGCCTCGCGGACCTTCTCGCTGTTGGTCACCAGCACCACGCCGTCGCGCATGGGGGTGTTGCAGGCCGGGGTGAGCTTGGGGAGCATCGAGACCTCGCCGGTCTTCGGGTTGCGGATTCCCATCTCGACCAGGCACATCCGGCAGCTCCCGACGACCGACAGGCCCGGGTGCCAGCAGTAGCGCGGGATGTCGATCCCCAGCCGGGCGGCGGCCTGGATGCCGTTGAGCCGCTCGCGGTCGCGGATTTCGAGCTCTCGTCCGTCGATGATGACGATGGCCATACTCAGACTACTGCCAAGGCGGACACTGGTTCCGTCACTCCGTAACCGGCCGGGTTCGTGCGCCGGATGTAATCTTCGAATTCATCCCGGAACTTGCGGATCGCATTCTTGACCGGCCAGGCGGCCCCGTCGGCCAGGCCGCAAATGGTGGTGCCGGGGATGATGCCGATTGTGTCGGCGATCTCCAGGAGCAACTCCAAGTCGCGAATCCGCCCGCGCCCGGCCCTGATCCGCTCGACCATCTCCAGGGCCCACTGCGTCCCTTCGCGGCACGGGGTACACTGCCCGCAGCTCTCGTGGGCGAAAAAGCGGCAACTGTTATGGAGGAAGTCGATCATGGAGTACGTTTCGTCCAGCACGATCACGCCCGCGGTGCCGAGTCCCAGGCAGCCGGCCTGGATCGGCCCGGTGAAGTCCAAGCGGGTGTCGAGCTCGCCGGCGGTCAAGAGCCCCGTGCTCAGGCCGCCGGGAACGGCCGCCTTGGCCTTGCGGCCCTTCCAGACGCCGCCGCCAAACTCCTCGATCGCCTCGCGGCAGGTCAGCCCGAGCGGCCCTTCGTAGCAGCCCGGGCGGTTCACGTGACCGCTCAGACAATACAGCTTGGGCCCGAAGCTGCCGGGGTCGCGGGGATCGTTGGGATCGGGCGGGGTGCCCATCGAGCGGAACCAATCCACGCCGCGGTCGAGAATGTGGGTGACGCAGGCGAGGGTCTCGACGTTGTTGACCACGGTGGGCTTGCGGAAGAGCCCTTCGACGGCCGGAAACGGGGGCTTGATCCGCGGCCAGGCCCGCTTGCCTTCGAGGCTTTCGATCAGGCCGGTCTCCTCGCCGCAGACATAGGCCGCGGCGCCGCGGTGGATGTACACGTCGAGCGAATACTCGCTGCCGAGGACGTGCTTGCCCAAGAGCCCGGCCCGATAGCACTCGCCGATCGCCTGTTGGAGGCGGCTCAAGCTCAACGGATACTCGTAACGCAAGTAGATGTAAGCGGTGCTTGCCCGGGTGGCGTAGCCGCTGAGGATCGTGCCCTCGATTACCTGGTGCGGGTCAAGCTCCATGAGGACGCGGTTGCAGAAGGTGCCCGGCTCGCTCTCGTCGGCATTGACGCAGAGGTAGATGGGGCCGGGATGATCCTTGGGGAGAAAGGACCACTTCAGGCCGGTGGGAAAGCCGGCGCCGCCCCGGCCGCGAAGGTTGCTGGACTGCACGGCGGCCGACACCTCGGCCGGCGACATCCCCTTGAGCACGCGCCGCAGCGTGCGGTATCCCCCGGCAGCCTCGTACACCGCCAGGGTGTAGCTGTTCGGTTTCTGGATGTTGGCCAGGAGGACGGGTTGGTACACGGCGGGGGCCAGGGTTCGGGGTTCAGGGTTCAGGGTTCGGGTGTTCCGCGTAGCGGCCGGGCTTGCCCGGCGCTCTGCCCGCTACCGCGGGTTCGTTCAAGTCCGTCCATTCTCCGGTTTCGATGACTGGACAAACTCGTCGATCTTCTCTCCGGTCAGGTCCTTGTGGAGCACGTCATCCACCAGCATCGCGGGGGCCGAGTCGCAGGCACCGAGGCACTCGGCGGTGCGCACGGTCACGCGCCCGTCGGGCGTGGTCTGGCCGCGACGTATCCCCAGCTTTTCGCAGAGGTACACCAGCAGTGCTTCGCTTCCGCGGGCGGCACAACTGCACGACTGGCAGAACCAGACGGTCGCGCGTCCGCGCGGCTGGTCCTGGGCGAAGAAGCCGTAGAACGAAAGCGTATCCTGCACTTCCGCCGGCGCCAACTCCAGGAGCTCGGCGATTTCCACGACGGCCTCGGGCGGCACGTAACCGAGGCGCCCGTTGACCACGTGGAGCGCGGGCAAGAGCGCCGCCTGCCGCGTGGGATACCGCGGGAAGCACGCGCGGATGGCGTCAACGATCTCGCTGGACAAGACTTGCCGGTGCGTCGCCACTTGGTTCATCCGCCTTCGACGTTCGTGACTGCAAAAATGGCCCCGGCGTGCCGACGATCCGTGTCGCGAAAGGCTAAGCCGCAAGCGGCTCAACCCGCTCTTCATCCCTCATCCCTCATCCCTCATCCCTCATCCCTCATCCCTCATCCTTCATCCCTCATCCTTCATCCTTCATCTTTCATCCTTCTCTCACCTATCCAGCTCCGCCGCGATGATGTTCAGGCTGCTCATCACCGCCACCACGTCGCTCAGCGCGTGGCCGCGGATCAAGTGCGGGAAAAGGGCCAAGTTCAACAGCGACGGCGGACGGCACCGGGCCCGGTAGGCCGTGTTCGTCCCGTCCCCCACGATGTAAAAGCCCAGCTCCCCGTTCGGCGCCTCCGTGGCCGAGTAGACCTCTTCGCACGGCACCACGAACCCCCGGTTGCTCATCGAAAGCTCGAAGTGCGAGATCAGACCCTCGATCGTCGCGTAGACCTGCCGCCGCTCCGGCAGGATCACCCGCTCCCTCGACCCCACGTTCACCGGCCCGGAGGGCAGGTTCTCGACCGCCTGCCGGACGATCTTCAAGCTCTCCTCGATCTCCGCCATGCGCACGAGGTAGCGGGCGTAGCAGTCGCCCTCCTGGGCGCAGCAGACGTCGAAGTCGAAATCGCGGTAGGTCAGGTAGGGCTCGTCCTTGCGCAGGTCGCGGGTCACGCCGGCGGCGCGGGCGATGGGCCCGGTGATGCTGCGGTTGACGGCCTCCTCGCTGGTCAGAACGCCGATCCCTCTGGTCCGCTCGACGAAAATCCGGTTGCCGTCCAGCAGCCGCCGCATGTCGACGAGCGCCTTGGGCAAGCCGCCCACGAACTCGCGGATCATCTCGATGGCCTTGGGCGTGGCGTCGTACATCAGGCCGCCCACCCGCGTGTAGCTGTTGGTGAAGCGGGCCCCGCAGAGGGCCTCGAAGATGTCATAGACCTGCTCGCGCGGGTTGAAGGCGTAGACGAAGAAGGTGAAGGCACCGGTGTCGAGCCCCACGGCCGCGTTGCACACCAGGTGGTCGCTGATGCGGGCCAGCTCGGCGACGATCACGCGGAGGTACTGACACCGCGGCGGGACTTCGATCCCCAAGAGCTTCTCGACCGCCAGGTGCCAGGCCACGTTGTTGGCCATGGGCGAACAGTAGTTCATCCGGTCGGTCACGGTGACGTACTGATTGAAATCGAGGTGCTCGCCGAGCTTCTCGAAGCCCGAATGGAGGTAGCCGATGTCGGGCATGGCATCCACGACCCGCTCGCCGTCGAGCTTGAGCACCAGGCGGATCGTGGTGTGGGTGGCCGGGTGCTGGGGCCCGAAGTTCATGGTCCACAGGTACTGCTGCGGCTCGTCGTGGGCCAGGTTGCGGGAGTGGATCGGGGTCAGGGGCATCGGTCAAACACCTGGAAGGTGGTATGTGGTAGGTGGCATGTAGTAGGTGGTAGGTGGCATGTGGTAGGTGGGGGACTTTACATGCCACCTACCACCTACCGTCTCTTCTTAACTCTTCGCCCTTGTAATCACCGGAAAGTTATGCCGCTCGCCGCGGCCCTGGAGCGGGTAATCCTTGCGCAGCGGATGGGCGGTACACTCCTCGGGAAGCACGATCCGCCGCAGATCGGGATGGCCCTCGAAACGGATGCCGAACAGGTCCCACACCTCCCGCTCCAGCCAATTGGCCCCTTCCCACAAAGGGACGACCGAGGGCACGGTCGGCTCCGGGTCATTGACGAAAGTCCGCACAATGATCCGCTCGTTGGTTTGCGTGTTGGCCAGCAGATAGACCAGCCCGAAACGGTCCTTTGCGTCGCGGTAGTAAAGGTAATCGACGCAAGTGACGTCGACCAGGAGATCGAAACCCAGTTGGCTCTTGAGGGTCTCCAGGACTTGGTAGATCGCGTCGCGCGGGACGACCACGCGCGTCTGGCCACGAAACTCACTGAACGACAGGTCGGGGAACAGGGCTTTCAGGGCGGCGATGGTGGCTGGTTCGGCCATGCGGAAGCAGACGGTATTCAACAGACGGTATTCAGCAGACGGTATTCAGCAGACGGTATCCAGTAGACAGTAGACGGTAGACAGTAGAAAGGAAGGGGTCAGTCTTCTCGGAGCGCTTTGGGCGGCCGCTGCCGCTGGGGCGCATCGAACTCGCGGCCGAACATCGTGCCCCCGCGCTGGATCTTCTCCTGCAAGTCGATGATCGCCTGCATAAGCTGTTCCGGGCGCGGCGGGCAGCCGGGGACGTACATGTCCACGGGGAGGAAGCGGTCGATCCCTTGGACCACCGAGTAGGTGTCGAACACGCCGCCGGTCGATGCACAGGCCCCCATCGAAATGCACCACTTGGGCTCGTGCATCTGAAGCCAGATCCGCTGGAGCACGGGGAGCATCTTCATCACCACCCGGCCGGCAACGATCAGCAGGTCGCACTGGCGGGGGCTGAAGCGGAAGACCTCGGCCCCGAAACGGGCCAGGTCGTGGCGGCTGGCCCCGGTGGCCATCAACTCGATCCCACAGCAGGCGGTGGCGTAGGGCATGGGCCAGAGGCTGTTTTTGCGGCACCAGCTCACCAGCTTGTCGAGCTTAGTGACGACCACGTTGTCGGGCAGTTCTACCGCCACCGGAAGATGCCTTTGCGCCAGTCGTAGACGAACCCGAGGGTAAGAAGCATCAGGAACAACATCCCGCCAATGAACACCGGCCGGACCAGCGGCGGGGGAGCGACTGCTCCCTCGGGCGCGGCGGGGGCCGGCGCCGATCCAAGGGCGTCTGCCGTCACGGCCGAGGCCGCGGCGCCGGCCGGCTGCCGGACGGCCACCGCCCACGGGTAAAGGAACAACAACTCCACGTCAAACACCAGGAAGGCAATCGCCACGAGGTGGAAGCGAACGTCGAAGCGGCGGCGGGTGTCGTGGATCGGGTCCATGCCGCTCTCGTAGGGCATCTGCTTGACCGGGTTGGCCCGCTTGGGGTTAAAGATCCGCCCCAACAGCAGCAACAGGATCGCCAGGCCGATCACCCCTGCGAAGAGCAGAAGGACGGGAAGCGCCGCGGTCTGCAACTTCGACTCCTCGCTGCAATTGGCCCCAATAGCCCAATCGACCGAATGCCCCCAGTCAGCAATCGATCTCGGGTCGGAGAGCA
>CAYGZI010000227.1:0-8508 GCA_964354245.1 uncultured Planctomycetaceae bacterium | reverse complement strand
CCAACCTCCGGTCGGTGCCCGGCTTCGCACAAATGGGGACTGTCCCCTTTTTCCCGACCAGCACGTCATCACCATCGAAATCGAGGCCGACGGATTCCTCTACAACATGGTACGCTGTATTGTGGGGACGCTGGTGCAGGTGGGCCGCGGCAACCGCCCCGAGTCGTGGGTCGCGGAGGTCCTGGCCGCCCGCGACCGCCGCGCGGCCGGACCCACCGCGCCGGCAAGAGGGCTCTGCCTGCTTTGGGTCGAACACGAAGGGAAAGGATGAATGATGAATGATGAATGATGAATGATGAACGTTGGGATTCATCATTCATCGTTCATCATTCATCATTTCCCACTTATGCGAATCGCCCACGTCATCACGCGTCTGATCCTCGGCGGAGCCCAGGAAAACACCCTCCTGGCGTGCGAGGACCTGATGCGGGTCTACGGCGACGACGTGCTCCTGATCACAGGGCCGCCGCTGGGGCCGGAGGGGAGCCTCTTGGAACGGGGCAGGGCAGGGGGGGTACACCTGGAAGTGATCCCCCAGTTGCGGCGATCCATCCATCCGTGGCGCGACTGGGCCAGCTACCGGCGAATCGAGCAGACCCTCCGCAGCTTCGGCCCCGACGTGGTCCACACCCATAGCGCCAAGGCCGGGATCCTCGGGCGCGCCGCGGCCTCCGCGCTGGGCGTCCCCGCGATCGTCCACGGCGTCCACGGGGCCCCTTTCCATCCCTACCAAGGCCGCTTGGCGCGGACCTTCTTTCGCGCCTGCGAGCGTTGGGCCGCCTCCCGCTGCCATGCCTTCGTGAGCGTCGCCGACGCAATGACCGAGTTGATGGTGCAAGCCGGGATCGCCCCGCGCGAGAAGTTCACCACCATCTACAGCGGCATGGAGGTCGAGCCCTTCCTGGAGTCCCAGCGGCACCGCGATCGGGCCCGTGCCGAGCTGGGCTACCGGCCCGAACACGTCGTGGTCGGCAAGGTCGCCCGGCTCTTTCGCCTCAAAGGGCACGACGACGTGATCGAAGCGGCCCGCCGCGTGGTTGCCGTGGAGCCCAACGTCCGTTTCCTGTTCGTCGGCGATGGAGTGCTGGCCGACCATCTCCGCCAAGAGATCGCAGCCCTCGGCCTGACGGAGCACTTCCGCTTCACCGGACTCGTTCCCCCCGATCGCGTTCCGCCGCTCATCGCCGCCATGGACATCGTGGTCCACGCCAGCCTGCGCGAGGGTCTCGCCCGAGTCTTGCCCCAGGCGCTGATCGCCGGGCGGCCCGTGGTCAGCTACGACATCGACGGTGCCCGCGAGGTCGTTCTGCCCGGCCAGACCGGTTACCTGGTTCCCCCCCGGGATGTTGCCGGGCTTGCAGGGGCGATCCTGGAGTTGGCCGCTGATCCGGCCCTGCGCAAGCGTCTGGGGGCCGAGGGTCGCCGCCGCTTCACCGAAGTGTTCCGCCACGAGCGCATGACCGCCCAGCTTCGGGACTTGTACAAGCGGCTGCTTGAGAGGGTTCAGAGTTCAGGGTTCAGGACAGACTACCCTCCTCCGGTTTCCTGAACCCTGAACCCTGAACCCTTCTCCTGCCACAGGTCATTTGGGTCATGTGAGCGATATGCGTAGATTGCTGCGATTGCGTAGGTTTGTTAAACTGCATTCTCACGATTGTCTGGCCCGATGGGAGCCGATACACTACTACCGGTGCCAAGGGCCGATCCCCCAACCGTGGTCTAGCGGGTCCGATCCTCCGTGAGTAAGGCAAGTCTCGGTTCCCTTGGCCCGTATCGGCTGTTAAATGTCGTACACACCGGCCACGCCAGCCAGATTTGGCAGGCGTACGATGACGCCGAGGGGTGCTTCGTTGCCGTCAAGACCCCGTTGGACCGGTTCCGGCGGGACCGGGAGCACCTTGGATACCTGAAGCGCGAGTACCAGGTCGGCTCCAGGTTGATCCACGACCGCATCCTCCGGGTCTTGAAGTTCGGCAAGGACCGTGGGATTCCGTACCTGGCCATGGAGTGGTTTGTCGGCGGAACGATGAAGGCCCGGCTCCGACAAGGACTCGACATGCTGCTGCCGTGGATCCCAAAAATCGTCGTCCAGGCCGCCGAGGCCGTGGCCTACTTGAACGGGCAGGGTTGGGTCCACCGGGACATAAAGCCCGACAACTTCCTCGTGGCCGACAACGGCGACGTGAAACTGATCGACTTCGCCCTCGCGCAGCGCAAGCGCGGGATGCTCGGCCGGTGGCTGATGCGCCCCAGGTCGAAGGTGCAGGGGACGTGTACCTACATCGCCCCCGAGCAGATCCGGGGTATGCCCCCGGACGACCGGGCCGACGTGTACAGCCTGGGCTGTACGCTTTTCGAGCTGATCGCGGGCAAGCCGCCGTACACGGGCGCCAGCACCCAGGACCTGCTCAACAAGCACCTCAAGGGGCCGGTGCCGGCGCTGGAGAGCGTCAACCCGGACGTGACGCCCGAGTTCGCCCAGTTGATCCGCTGGTCCATGCAGAAGGACCCGGCTGCGCGGCCCCGGTCCAGCGAGGAGTTCTTCCGTAACGTGAGCCAGTCGCCGGTCTTCCGCCGCGGGTGGCCCCACGCCGGCGCGGCGAAGGGCGCGGGATACTGACTCCGCCTTGGTCATTGGTCATTGGTCATTGGGGTTTAATGCAGGCAGGATACTCATGGCTCCCAACGAACACCGCCTCCCGTTCGAGCAGCCGCTCTACGAGCTGGAAGCCCGGCGAGAGAAGCTGGAGCGTAACGCCCAGGATAACCCCGAGGTCCGCGCCGAGCTCCGCCGGCTGCTCCGCGAGCTGACCGAGAAGAAAAGGGAGATCTACGGCAATCTGAAGCCGTGGGAGACTGTCTCCGTCGCCCGGCATCCCAACCGCCCGCAAACCTCCGATTACCTGGAGCTGGTGTTCGACGAGTTCGTCGAGCTGCACGGCGACAAGTCGTTCGCCGACGACCGGGCCGTGCGCACCGGCTGGGCCAAGCTGGACGCCCACCGGGTGATGGTCGTCGGCCACCAGAAGGGCAAGAACACCAAGGACCGCATCGCCTGCAACTTCGGCCAGGCCCATCCCGAAGGCTATCGCAAGGCGATCGGCAAGATGCGCCTGGCGGCCAAGTTCCGCCTCCCGGTGATCTGCCTCATCGACACCCCCGGGGCCTACCCCGGCATCGGCGCCGAGGAGCGGGGCCAGTTCCAGGTGATCGCCGACTCGATGTTCCGGATGTCGCGCCTGCCCAGCCCGATCATCTGCGTGGTGATCGGGGAAGGGGGCTCCGGCGGGGCCATCGCGCTGGGCGTGGGCGACCGCGTCGCCGTGCTGGAGCACGCCTACTACTCGGTCATCAGCCCCGAGGGCTGTGCCGGGATCCTCTGGAAGAGCCACACCTTCAAGGAGCGGGCCGCCGAAGCCTTGAAGATGACCTCCAAGGACCTTCTCAAGCTGGGCGTGATCGACGCGATCATCCCCGAGCCTTTGGGCGGGGCCCACCGCGATCATCACCTCATGGCCAACCGGCTGAAGGTCTACTTGCGCAATAACCTCCGCGAGCTTCTCAGTCGGCCGGTCGACGACCTCTTGGAGGCCCGCTATCAGAAGTTCCGCCGCATCGGCGTCTTTGAGGAGGGCAGACATTCCTGTCTGCCGCCGGAGCCTCCTTCTTCGGAGACATCTTCTGCTTCGGAGACCGGTTCTCCGGCCGACTCCCGCGACGGCGACTCTGCACGCGACACGGCCGCAGCCAAAGTGCGCCAGTGAGAAGTGAGAAGTGAGAAGTGAAAAATGAGGGTGCGTTGGCAATTTGCACTTTGCACTTCTCATTTCTCACTTCTCACTTCCGCGTCACCCTCACGTTGGACTCGGCCGGTCGCCGCCAATCTTTAATCCCCAATCCCTCCCATCGGCAGCCTTTCCGTCCCTCCCCAACGTCCGATAATGTTTCTTATGTTCGGTCGGGAACCGAAAAAAGCCCGGGAAAACCGCATCTTTGCTACCCCGTCTTGTTTGGCCCGAGACCTTCGCCCAACGCCCGGCGGTCTTGAGGTCACTCGCCGTTCCAGAGCGGCGTGCCGCCTTGCGGGGGCGGCTTCCCGTTTCACGGCTGACGCGAGCGAGGAGCCGGAGACGAATCGGATGGGCCGGCGGCGGTCGTCGGCGCCTTGTTCGCCGGCGGTTGTGCGCCGGCAGGGGACCAAGGGTCGTACTGACTGGCAGCCAACATACGCCCCGCCCTCCTCGGCCGGCGCTGCGTCATTCCACGCGCTGCATCCCCTTGGGCACGGGCTCGTCCGGATAGTCCGGCTGCGGCTGTCGCGGGAAGACCGGCGGCTGAGTGGCCGGAGGCTGAGCAGTCCGCGACGGCGAGAGTGGCGGCTGAGAAACGGGTGCCTCGGTCGGCGCCCATGACGTCGGCACGCGCAAAAGCGGCGCAGGATTCGCACTGGGCGCGGCATTCGGCGCGAGTCGCCCAGAGAGGACTTCCGGCAGGGTCGATTCGGGGGAGAGGCTCGGCGACGGCGGACCGTCCGTGGCGAGTTTCCCTTCCAATTCCTGGATGTACGTGCCCAGCACGTTGCGCACGTCGTCCGGCAAAAGCGGCGTCCCCTTCTCCAAGAGCACCGCAATGTAGTGGCCCGAATAGGTCTTCAGAATCGCCTGCCGGGCCCATTCCGAGAGGGTCACGGCGAAGAAGGTGATCACCAGGCACCAGAGAATCCCCTTGGCCAATCCGAAGACGCCGCCGACCTGGTGGTCGAAACCCTGGAGCTTCACCCGGTCGATGATCCCCGACACCAGCCGGAACGCCAGCCAGATGGCCAGCGACGTGCCCAGGTACAGGATCAGCATGACGATGTAGCGGTTCCACTGCGGGTCGCTGCTGATCTCCAGCGGCAACAGGGGGTAGAAGCGGACCGCCACCACGGCGCTGACGATCAGGGAGGCCAGCGAGGCCAGTTGCCAGGCCATGCCCTTTCGGAACCCAAAGGCCGCGGCCCCCACGATGACCAGGATCATGAAGATGTCGTAGGGCTGGATGGACGACGGGTTCACGCGGGACCTCCTTGTGCGTCCGGACAAGAGGGTTCAGGGTTCAGGATTCAGGAGGTGACGTGGCGCACCTGCTCCTGAACCCTGAACCCTTCTTCGGGCCGCGGGAGTATAGCGGTCTGTCCCCCGCGTGCGAAGACGAAAACTGGTCTTGGCCCGGCCGGCCCGTTTCGGGTAGAAGGACCCGGATGCGGGCGCCAGCCCCCCGCGGCGATGGTCCGCATCCCGACGCCCGACGGGTTGCAGACCCCTAGCATGGACATGCCCTTTGGGCGAGGCCAAGCGGCGGGCAAGCCCGCCCGCTACGCGGTACTCGACGCGCGCACGACGCGCAGAAGTCGCACCATAAGACACCAATCCCTAATCCCTAACCCCCAATCCCTTTCTATGGCCGGCTTCAAGTCCCATATTACCATCAGCACCCTGGCCGGCGTGGCCTACGGCGGCGTGGCCTACACCATGTACCAGGTGCCGGGCCCCGCCTGCGTGCTGGCCGGAGGGCTGTGCAGCGTCTCCGGGATGCTGCCGGACATCGACAGCGGGCCGGGCAAGCCCCTGCGCGAGAGCCTCTCCTTTGCGGCTGCGGTCGTCTCGACCATGCTGGTGGAACGCTTCCAGACGTTCGGCTGGGCGACGGAGTCGATCATCCTGGCAGCGGCGGGGGTGTACCTCTTGATCCGTTTCGGCCTCTCCGCGCTGCTCAAACGGTTTACCGTCCACCGCGGCATGTTCCACAGCCTTCCGGCCGCCGCGATTGCGGGCGAAATCGCCTTCCTGCTCGCCTCCGGCGACCTGCGGCTGCGGATCTACAAGGCCGGGGCCGTGGCGGTCGGCTACTTGAGCCACCTCTTGCTCGACGAGCTCTACAGCGTCGATTACGTGCGCGGGCGGATGAAGCTCAAGCGGTCGCTCGGCACCGGCGTGAAGCTCTTCGGCAAGAACTTCCTGGCCAACGGCTTCACCTACGCCTGCCTCGCATGTCTGACCTTCCTGGCGACCAAAGAGCCGGGCTGGATGGAGGGTTTCTACCACCAGCGGCTTCAGCAAACGGCCGAGCGTTGGGGCGAGGCGATCGAGGACTACTCGGCCCAGGCTTTGGCGCGCGTCCCCAGCTTCCAGCGAGAACCAGGCGTCAGTGACGGCCGCCCGTCCGGCGCGGTCAACCAGCCGGGGCCGAACACCATCCGGCCGCCGCTCCGCCCGGTGGACGATGCGAGCGGCCCGTTCTTGCGGTGAGAAGAAGGCTGGAGGCTGGAGGCTGGAGACAGAAGACAAGAGAACTCTACGACCAATTCATCCTTCATCCTTCATCCCTCATCCTTCATCCTTCATCCCTCATCCTTCCCAATTCCCGGCTATCCAGCAGAATCGTCACCGGGCCGTCGTTGACCAGCTCCACCTCCATCTGCTCGCGGAACCGGCCCGTGGCCACCTGGATTCCGCGCGTGGCGACCGCGTGGACAAAGACCTGATAGAGCCGCTCGGCCAGCTCGGGCCCGGCGGCGTCGGTGAAGCTCGGGCGCCGGCCCTTGCGGCAATCGGCCAAGAGGGTGAACTGGCTGACGACGAGCATGGCCCCGCCCACGTCGGCCAAAGCGAGGTTCATCTTGCCTTGCGGATCCTCGAAGATCCGCATGCCGGCGGTCTTCTCGGCCAGGGCCCGGGCGTCGGCCTCGCTATCGTCGCCGGCCACGCCCAAGAGGACCAGCATCCCGCGGCCGATCTGGCCGCAGGTCTCGTGGCCGACGGTCACTTTGGCCCGGCTTACCCGCTGCACACACGCTCGCATGACGGCCACCTTAGTCGATGGCCGCGGCGGCGGCAAGCGCCTGCCCGTGGGAAGACCGTAGGACGACTTTCAAGTCGTCGCAAAGGACTCGCAGGACGACCTATACGACGACTTGAAAGTCGTCCTACAAGTCCACAAGGCCGTGCTACAAACGGAGCGGACGACTTGAAAGTCGTCCTACAAGAGACGCAAGCGGTCGCATAGAATAGCGGCATGGAGCCCCAGCGACCTCGCATTGCCGTGACCATGGGCGACCCGGCCGGCGTCGGGCCGGAGGTCGTCATCGGTGCGTGGGCCCGGCCCGAGGTCCACCAATGGTGCCGCCCCATCGCGGTCGGGCATCCGGAACTCCTCCGGCGTGCGGTGCGGCTCTGGAGAACGGGCGCAGAGGTCGTTCCGGTCGAGGCCGTCGATCGGATCGAACCGTCGTTGCGGATCATTCCCTGCATTGCCTGCGGTCCCGACGAGGCCCTGGAGGTCGCGCCCGGGACGATCGACGCCCGGTCGGGCCAGGCCGCTTACGAGGCCGTGATCGCAGCGACCCGCCTTGCGCTGGCCGGCCAAGTGGACGCGATCACCACGGCGCCCTTGCACAAAGAGGCCCTGCACCGTGCCGGGCACCCGTATCCCGGCCACACCGAGCTTCTGGCCGAGCTGTGCGGCGTACAGGACTTCGCCATGATGCTCTACCTCGGGCCGGACCAGCAGGTGAAGGCCCCGGACGGGCTGGCCGTCGTTCACGTCACGCTGCACACGGCCATGAAGAACGTCTTCGGCGGGCTGTCGCAAGAAGAGATCCTTTCCAAGGCCCGGCTGGTGGACCGCTTCATGACCAGGATGAAACGCGGCGTGCGCCCGCGGATCGGGGTCTGCGCCCTGAATCCGCACGGCGGCGAAGGCGGTCTGTTCGGCGATGAGGAGCGGAGGATCATTCGTCCCGCCGTCGAGCAAGGGCTGGCCGAGGGGATGGAGCTCGAAGGCCCGTCGCCGGCCGACACGCTTATGGTCCGGGCCCGCGACGGCCAGCTCGACGCCGTGGTGGCCATGTACCACGACCAGGGGCACATCGCCCTGAAACTCCTGGGGATGCACCGTGCCGTGAACGTCACGCTGGGATTGCCGATCATCCGCACGAGCGTGGCTCACGGCACCGCGTTCGACCTGGCATGGCAGGCCCGGGCGGAACTCGGCAGCATGATCGAGGCGCTTCGCGTGGCGAGCCGGCTGGCCGGGGAAAGGATGAAGGATGAGGGATGAAGGACGCAGCGCCGGGAGAGACGTGGCCGGACTTCATTCATCCTTCATCCCTCATCCTTCATCCTTTCCCCCTGCCCTGCCCCCCTGCCCCTCATCCCTCATCCTTCATCCCTCGTCCTTCATCCTTCATCCTTCCCCTCGCCCCTCACTTCACCCCAAGGTCTTCCAGGTAGCGCTCCGTTTGACTGGAGACGCTCAGTTTGCCCGGATCGAACTGGAAGCGGGCCCGGTCGATGGGGACGTTGACGCGCACGTCGATCAGGTCCATGGCGACGATGAGGTGGTTCTCGGAGGGCTCCTCTTGGCGTGGTCGTGCAGGCTGACGGCGCCAGTATTCAATGCGCCGCGGAAACAGCCCGTCCCGCTCCAAGAGAAGGACGACGTAATGCGGAAGGTAGGGCGGCAGTT
>CAYGZI010000226.1:0-8538 GCA_964354245.1 uncultured Planctomycetaceae bacterium | reverse complement strand
AGGTAGGTCGCGGGATCATCGACATCCCCGAGTTCCTGCGCACGCTCATCCAGGTGAATTTCAGTGGCGTCGTCTCGTTCGAATATGAGCCGCAGCCCGACGACCCGCTGCCCGGCCTGGCCGAATCGGTCGGCTACACCAAGGGCGTGCTGGCGATGCTGTGAGAAAGCGCCCGGGGCCCGCAGTCGGCAGCAGACGTAGAGCCGGCTGTCCCGGCCATTGTGTCCCAGTCACGTCTTCCGTTGCGGTGCGGCTGGCACGGCGGGCAGTACGTTTGCTACCTCCGCTCTGCGCCGCGTTGTTGTTCATACCATTTGTGCCACTCGCGGGCGCTTCGGAAGTCCTGACCCGTGAGTTCCTTCAATGCCGTTTCCATCCGAACGGCATTCTGCCTGAGGGCCTTGTCCTGCAACGCGTCGATCAGCGGCCCAATGGTCTTTCGATTTTTCGATTGGCAAAGGCCGGCAACAGCCGCGTTTCGCAGTTTGAGGTCGCGCCGACTGTCCCAGACTGTCTGAATAAGGGTCTCAACGGCCTCGTCTGTCCCCCTTCGTCCGATCACGTACGCTGCATACTCGGCGCAGCGGAAGTCTTTGTCGTCTAGAAGGCGAATCAACTCCGCAGTGGTAGTTTCGGCATCTCGGTTGCCAAGCAATACGATTGCCTCGGCACGGACGTTCGGCGCCCCGTCATTCAGCAGTCTCCGCAGCGCCGGCGCAAGCTTCGGGTCCCAGAACTTGCCCGCGGCAGCGACCGCAGCCTCTCGCACGGTTGGCGCCTCGTCCCCGGTGGCTGCCTCGATCGCCTTCCATAAGTCCTCTCGTGACTTGTCCGCGAGGAAATAGAGGGACTTCAACGCCGCCACTCGGACTCTCGGCTCTCCGTCTTGCCGGAGCGCGTTCACGAGCACCGGGCGAATCGCGTCGGCAGTCTTGTCGTCGGCCAACTCACCGAGGCCGCGGACGGCCGTCCACCGGACACCCCAATCCGCGTCTGCGGCCATCGTTTTTGCCGCCTCAAGCGCGTCGGGGAGTTTGCGCCCGATCATGGCGCTTAAGGCAATTCCTCGCAGCTCACAGTGCTCGCTCTTCAGCCACTCGAGCAGCAATTCCCTCATCTGTGTTGGCTCGGCCTTTATGATCGCAGAAGCGACGGATGACCTCGCGCGTTGGTCTAGGTTCTTGGATCTGCTAAGTCTGTCTAATAACGCGGGCACGGCGGCCCGCCCAAGCTGTGCGAGCGCGACGCGCGCGGAGGCCATCACGTTTACGTTCGCATCCGAGACAGCCGCGATGAGCGGATCAATGGCCTTAGTATCCCGGATCTCGCCGAGGGCCTTGGCGGCCGCGATGCGAACCTCCGCGTCCTTGTCTTTCAAGGCCCTGCAAAGGGCCTCGACGCCCGAAACGTCCTTCGCTTTCCCCAACTGCCGGGCAGCGATGATCTGGACGTAACGGTTGTGGTCCGCCAGAGCTCGGATCCAGTGCTTCGGCTCAATCGGCTCACCTATCTGGGCGAGAGACTGCGCCGCGAGTTGCCGCACACTGCCGTCCTTGTTGTCCAGGGCCGTGACCAGCACCGCCACCGCCGGCTTGCCGATGTTCCGCAACGCCATGACGGCAGCGATGTTGACCTGTAACGATGTACGCCCCATGATGTTGCCGCTGCGGTACGTGAACCGCCGATCGTCCGCCAGCAACCCGGCCAACGCGTTGACGGCGCCCGCTCCCCTTGGCCCTAGGTGGCCGAGCCCCTGTATGGCCTCGTGGAGCGTCCAGGGATCGTCGGATTTCAGGTCGTAGATCAGCTTGTGGACGTCCGGCTGCTGGACCATTCCGGGCAAAGGCCCATCTGCGGCCAAAACGCCGCGCGCTCCCCCAAGGGGAACCGCGAAGCTGATGATCACCAGTATCCGCGAAAGACTCATACCTGCTCTCCGAACGGGCGTCCCGCTTCACGAGGTCCATTGCAGCTCGAGTGTCCGGATACCATCGAGTGTCGGTATATCATGAAGTTGCGTCAAGCGCCCCGGCAGTGTCCTATATTCGAGAGAAGGGCTCGCTCCCTCGCCCGTTGGCTGGATCTACCTCTGGAGAGTACAAACATGGCACCTGTAAGAGCGGTATGGGCCAATGTGCGGCGGCCTCGATACGGGCTGTTGGACCTGACGATCTTCACGGCCGTTCTCGCGGGCATTCTCGTGGCCTGGTTCACGGTCAAATACCGTCAGTGGAGCGCTGTCACTTTTCAGAGTCCGCTCCCCGAGGTGCGCGCCGCCGAAGAGAAAGTGACGCCCGACTCGATCGCCTATCAACGCCCCTACGAGTTCACCGCCGATTGGTTCAGTTGGAACATCCCCGTATGGGAGAAGGTGCTGGCGCCGCTGAAGGCGAAGCCCAATGTCCGATACCTGGAGATCGGAGTCTACGAGGGGAGGTCCGCGGTCTGGATGCTGGAGAACGTCCTTACGCATCCGACGGCGCGGCTCACCGGCATCGACATCTTCGACGGTCCGTACGAAGCCCGGTATCTCGCCAATCTCGAGCGGTCCGGGGCATCGGGCAAGGCGACGACGATCAAGAACCGCTCCCAGGTAGCGATGAGGCAGCAGCCGTTGGAGTCGTTCGACGTCGTGTACATCGACGGGTCCCACGCCAAGAACGACGTCCTGGAGGACGCCGTCCTCTGTTGGAGACTCCTGAAGAAGGATGGAATACTGATCTTCGACGATTACCGGTGGGCCGGCTGCTTCACCAGCGGCACGTGCGATCGTCCCACGGATTTTCCCAAGGCCGCCATCGATGCGTTCGTCGAGTGCTTCGCGGAACAGGCCGAGGTGATCCACAATTCGTATCAGTTGATCCTGAAGAAGAAGGCTTGACCCCCCGCTTGGGGTTCATCTCCGGGGTCCAATGCTTGCCCTCTTTCTGCGCGTCGGGTTCTTGCCGTGCCCTGTTCCGTCGGGCATTGACACTCCCGCGGGAACTGCTCTATAAGAGACTTGGGTGGATCCGTGGGCGCTTGTCGCCGCGGTCTCCCCGCGGCTCTCGAACAATCGGCAGGAGGTTATGGCAGCTTCTCCGTGCAGGCTCTTGGCCATCGGCGTTCTCGGCACGCTGCTGCTGCCGGTATTCGCTGCGGCGGACGAGATTAGTGCAGAGGAAGCGATCAAGGGCAAGGGCCTGCGCCGCATGGGCACTTCGTTTGTCCTGCCCGCGGAGGCCGAAGTGGGCAAGGCCCTCCGCGACGCCGAGGCCCTGAAGAAGAAGCTGGGCGCCGCCCAGCGGGAACTCGGTTTCTGGCAGCAGAAGGTCGAGGAAAAGCAGAACCTGATGCTCATGTCCCTCCAGCGGCGGCGCGAACTCTCCGCCCAACTCCCCCTGGCCCGGACCGTCGAGGCCCATAACCGCGCGGTCAGCATGATCAACGAGCTGACCGACCGCCTGGCCCTGCTGGAAAAGTCCAAGCAGGAGGAAAACTCGCTCAAAGCGGCCCAGGGCGCGGCCAACCAGCTCGGCGAGCAATACGTCGAGCACATCCTCCAGACCCGCAAGCTCTGCGAAAAGACCGAGGCCGAGTACAAGCCCCTCCAGGCCGATGCCCAAGTCGCCCGGGCCATCGAGGAGTACAACCAAGCCACGGGCAAGACCTTCAAGCTCGGCCCGTCGCCCGCCCTGGCCGCCAACCAGCGGAGATTGCAGAAGCTGGAGGAGGTGGTGCTCTCCGAATCGATCGACCTGCGACAAGGCCACGGACGGCTCTGGACCGTGTCGGTGGTGTTCAACGGGCAGGGCCCGGTGGACATGGCGATCGACACCGGGGCGTCGGTGGTCGTGTTGCCGTGGAAGACGGCCCAGGCCGTGAGACTGGGCCCCAAGGCGCAAGATGCCAAGCTCTCGCTGCAAATGGCGGACGGGACGGTGGTGGAGGGGCGCCGCGTGGTGGCCGACTCGGTGCGGGTGGGGAAGTTCACGGCCGAGAAGGTCGAGTGTGCGGTCCTGCCCGAACAGTTGCCCGGCGCTGCCCCGCTCCTGGGCCTGAGCTTCTTCAAGCACTTCACCTACAAGATCGACACGGCCAACTCGAAGCTCGTGATGTCCAAGGTCCAGGCCGACGACCAGCCCTCCCCCGGCAGCCGGACGCGGAAGAAGCCGGCCAAGTCCGTTCGCTAGAATCGCCGAAGAACATCTTGACGACGATCCCGAAGAAACGACTAATCTCAGGCATGGGCCGGCTCGCGGCGCAGGGCGGGGAAAACGTCCTCCGCGGCCTTGCCGGTTGCTCTCAGGTACATCGCATCCGGGCAGAGATCAATCTGGTCTCCCCAGGCCAGCTCACCGGAAGTGCCGATCCGAACGGACTCAAAGGCGCGACGATCGCGCCATAAGACGAAGACGCCCTTTCCGGCCATGTCGGAGAGGTCCACCGTGCCGGAGACCCCGTCGTCGAACTTCAACTCCAGGCAATAGCCGTCCAGCACCTTGATTTCGGTGATCTTTCGCACTGGTGTGCTCCTCAAGCCGCCTCCATTGTACCACCAGGGGTTGGCGTGGGAAGGGCCCCTGGCGCGTGGGCGGCGGCCCGCCGCACGTACTTGCCTTGCCCCCTCTGGCCTGCCACAATGGACCGCGGTTGAGGCGCCGGTCCCCCTGTGGACCCCATCCAGCTTGCCTGGATGGTGAATACGATTGAGAGCTATAGCGGGCGACGCGGCTAGCTGCCAATCTGGTTCACCATCCAGGCGAGCTGGATGGGGTCCGCTCCGCTTAGCTCAAGAGTCACGTCATTCTGAAGGAGTCTGCCGATGAACGCTTTGCCGCTGCTATTGACGATGTTTGTTGCCGCAGGGCCGGCTGCCGAAGTCGGCCTGCCGGATACCTCGAAGATGAACATTCTGTTTATCGACATCGAGGACTGCAACGCCGGGGTCTGGGGCTGCTACGGCAACCCGATCTGCAAGACGCCGAACATCGACCGCTTCGCCACCACGGCCGTCCGCTTCGACTCGGCCTATTGCCAGGCCATCTGCTGCAACCCGACGCGGACCTCGTTTCTCACCGGCCTCCGGCCCCTCTCGACCCGCGTGCTTTCCAACGGGCACGTCATGAACGAGCACATGCCTCCCGGCATTCTCACCCTGCCGGAGATGCTCAAGAACCGCGGCATCCACACGGCGGTGATCGGCAAGCTCTTTCACACGCTTGAATACGCGGAGCGGCAACTGGCCACTTTCGACCGCATCGAGATGTACGGGCGGCCCGCGGGCTGGACCGGGCCGGGGCCGATCATGAAGTTTCCCAAGGTGGCCAAGCCGCCCCGCAGCGACCCGGCCCCGCCCGAGAAGAAAGGCAAAGCCTACCAGGAATTCCGTCGTCGGCAATCGGACCGCTACGGCGACTCGGGGCGCACTCGCCAGGATGAAGGCGACTACCGGATGGCCCAGACGGCGGTGGCCTTGCTCAAGGAGTATGGCAAGACCAAGCAGCAGTTCTTTCTGGCCGTGGCCCAGTCGCGCCCCCACACGCCGCTGATCGCCCCCAAGCAGTACATCGACATGTACGACCCGGCCAAGATCCCCGATCCGCCCGCGCCCGTGGAAAGCCTTCGCGGCTTCCCCTACGTGCAGCGGGCCAAGGGCGGCAACCCGGACATCTTCACCCGCCAGCAGCCCACCCCGCAGCAGGCCCGGGAGGCGATTGCCGCGTACTACGCCTGCGTGAGCTTCGTGGACGACAACATCGGCATGGTCCTGGACGCCTTGCAGAAGGAGGGGCTGGACAAGAACACGATCGTCGTCTTCTTGGGCGATCACGGTTTCCACCTCGGCGATCACGGCTGCTGGTCCAAGTACTCGATGCTGGAGGCCACGCGGCGCGTGACGCTGATTGTGCGCGTGCCGGGCGCGGCGGCCAACGGCAAGGTCTGCCGGCAGTTCGTGGAGTTTGTGGACCTGGTGCCCACGCTGGGCGGGCTAGTGAAGCTCGAATTGCCCAAGAACCTGGAGGGGACCAGCTTCGCGCCGCTCTTGGTCAACCCCGACCGGGAGTGGAAGAAGGCCGTGTTCATGGTCGATGGCGATGGCGGCCAGGTCGTGCGGACCCGCAAGTACAGCTATCTGGAACTGAAGAAAGGGCCGATCCGCACGGCCCTCTATGACCTGGAGAAGGACCCCTGGGAGACGATCAACCTGGCCGACGACCCGGCTTATGCCGACGCCAGGCAGCAGATGGCCGCTCTGCTGAAGGACGGCTGGAAGGGGGCACTGCCGGTTACGTCAGTTCGGTCGTCCGCCCAGTGATTCACAAAGCCGCGACCGGCGGTCGCGGCCTTATGCCACGTTAAGGAGAAACACAGCATGTACGATTCCCGGCGATCCTTCATTCTGGCCGTGTTTTTCCTCGCGGCCTGCCCGTTGCTGCCGATTGCGGCGACTGCCGCCAAGCCCGCCAGGCCCAACATCGTGATCCTCTTGGCCGACGACATGGGCTATGCCGACGCCGGCTTCCAGGGCTGCAAGGACATCCCCACGCCGCACCTCGACTCGCTGGCCCAGAGCGGCGTGCGCTGCACGAGCGGCTACGTCTCCGGCCCGTATTGCAGCCCCACCCGCGCCGGACTGATGACCGGCCGCTATCAGACGCGCTTCGGGCACGAGTTCAACCCCGGCGGCGGCCCCGAGATCGGACTGCCCACTTCCGAGACTACCCTGGCCGACCGGCTCAAGGCCGCCGGCTACGCCACTGGGCTGGTCGGGAAGTGGCACCTGGGCTCGGCGCCCAAGTTCCACCCGCAACAGCGCGGCTTCGACGAGTTCTTCGGCTTCCTCGGCGGTGCGCACACGTACTTCGCCGAAAACACGCAGACGATCCTCCGCGGCACGAAGCCCGTCCAAGAGAAAGAGTATCTCACCGACGCGTTCGCACGCGAGGCGGTGGCCTTCATCGAGCGCCACAAGGATCGCCCGTTCTTCTTGTATCTGGCGTTCAACGCCGTCCACACGCCGATGGAGGCCACCCCGGAGCGCCTTGCCCGGTTCGCCTCGATCGAGGACCGCAGGCGCCGCACCTACGCCGCCATGACCAGCGCGATGGACGACGCGATCGGCCGGGTCCTCGCGGCACTCCAAACCCACGGGCTCGACGAGAAGACCCTCGTGTTCTTCTTCAGCGACAACGGCGGGCCGACCATGCCCGGCACCACGATCAACGGGTCGAGAAACACCCCTTTGCGCGGCTCCAAGCGAACGACGCTCGAAGGCGGCGTCCGGGTGCCGTTTGTGGTGCGATGGAAGGGCACGCTGCCGGCCGGCCAGGTGTGCCAGCACCCGGTGATCCATCTCGACATCTTGCCCACGGCTCTTGCGGCCGCTGGCGTGGAGCCGAAAGCAGAGTGGAAGCTGGACGGCGTGAGCCTGCTGCCTTATCTTCTCGGCCAGAACCGCGGCCAGCCTCACGACACGCTCTACTGGCGGTTCGGCCCGCAAATGGCCATCCGCCGCGGCGACTGGAAGCTGGTCCGCTACGACGTTGCCGCGGACGGCCAATCCGGCGAGTCGCCCAAGGGCAGGCAGCCCGGGGTCACGGGCCGCAAGCTCTACAACCTTGCCGACGACATCGGCGAGGCCCGCGACGTGGCGGCCGAGCATCCCGAGAAGGTGCAAGAGCTCCAATCGGCATGGCAGGCATGGAACGCCGAGCTGGCAGAGCCGCTGTGGGGCGCAGGCCAAGCCGCGAAGGGCAAGGCGGCGAAGGCCAAGGCGGCCAAAGGCAAGGCCGCGAAGATCAAAACCAAGGGCAGGTCGCTCGAATAGATCGAGCGGATCTGGAGGAGGGGATTAGGGATTGGGGGTTCGTAGTGTCTAAAGCCGCGACCACTGGTCGCGGCATTTCATGTTGCGATATACCTCGTCTCGCCGCAAAACCCCAATCCCTAATCCCCAATCCCACTCCCCTTATTCTCGTACCACACCAGGTTGTTGGTCCGGCCGGCGATGGCGACCAGGTCGAGCCGGCCGTCGCCGTTGAGGTCAGCGGCCACGGCCCCCTCGACGGCAATCCCGCGGTCCAACGGAATCTTGCGGAACGAGTCGCTCTCGCCGCCGCCCCACTTGTAGAGATTCAGCCCGCCGCCTCCGGCCCGCCACCCGGCGACAATCTCGTCCTGCCCGTCGCCGTCGAAATCGGCGACCACCAAGGCGTGGCCTTCGGCGAACGTATCATCGAGCACTAGACGCCGGTAACTTGCCGGCCGTCCAACGACACCTCCCCTCTCCCTTTGGGAGAGGGCCAGGGTGAGGGCCCGTTCCGGGAGAGGGGCAGGGGGTGAGGGCGCGTTGCGGTCAAGACGCGAACCGGTCTCCGGTCGGCTGCTTGGCGAACGAGTCAGGTACACCACCACTTCGTTGCCGTGCCACGGCTCGATTGCGGCGACCAGCGCCTGCTCCGGTCCCAGTCGCCCGTAAGCGACTTCGCTGGACCCCCGCGCAGCGCCCGGCTTCTGATCGGCCGGCTTCTCACCCGCGGAGAGTGGCTCTTTGCG
>CAYGZI010000225.1:0-8549 GCA_964354245.1 uncultured Planctomycetaceae bacterium | reverse complement strand
CCTTTAGGAACCCAAGGGCCGTAAACGGCCCTCCTTCCGGCATCTCGCGCCGAGATGCGACTTGTGTGTAACAACGAGACGCGGGGGGCTGGGCCAAGGCCACGCCCGCGCCCGGCGGGCTGGTCGCGCCCCCCGGCTTCCAAGGCTACAACGGCATAGTGTACACTACCACGGACCTGGCGCTCGCGGGAAGGGCGACCGTTTTCCTGGGCATCCGCCCGGAGAACTCGCAGACGTTTTCGCAAATCGCCCTGCCGCTCGCCACGCGGCCAAAGTAGGTGTCGCATGATCCGAAGAATCGCGCTGGTGTTGGTGTCGATTTGCGTCGTCGCCTCCACGGCCGTCGCAGAAGACCCCAAAGAGCGGGCCTATTTCACCCCCGCGCTCCATCCCAAGCACAAGGACAAGCCGAAAGTCACAGGCTGGGCCCAACACCGCATGGACGAGAAGATCAACCGCGGCATGTTGGCCGTGCAAAGCGGTGAGGGCAAGGTCTATCTGGGCTGGCGATTGCTGAAGACCGATCCCCCGGCGACGGCCTTCAACGTCTACCGCTCCGTTGCGGGCGGGGCCCCGATGAAGCTCAACCCAAAGCCCGTCGCGGCTACCACCGACTTCATCGACCGGCAGCCCGTCCAGGGCAGCCCGCGCGCCTACTGGGTCCGTCCGGTCGTGGACGGCAAGGAGCTCGACCCGTCGGAAAAGGGCGTGCTCGACGCCAGCGGCGGGCAGAGGAATTACTACACTTCCATCAAGCTCCAGGGGCGATACACCCCGCAGAGGATCGCGGCGGCCGATCTCGACGGCGATGGGGCGTACGACTTCGTCATCAAGCAGCCGAGCCAGGGCATCGACCCCGCCGGAAAGCCCAATACCACCGGACTGACCTACAAGCTGGAGGCGTACCAAAGCGACGGCACGTTTCTCTGGCGCAAGGACCTCGGCCCGGGCATCGAGCCGGGCATCTGGTATTCGCCTTATGTGGTCTACGATTTCGACGGCGACGGCAAGGCCGAGGTGGCCGTCAAGACCGGCCCCGAGGATGCCCGCGACCCGGACGGCCGAGTGCGCAAGGGGCCGGAGTGGGTGTCGATCCTCGACGGAATGACCGGCGCGGAGATCGCCCGCGCGGACTGGCCGCCGCGCGACCCGCGCTTCGGCGACTACAACCGCACGAACCGCAACCAGATGGGAATCGCTTATCTGGACGGCAAGACCCCGTGCCTGTTGGTTGCCCGCGGCACCTATAAGCTGATGGTGGTGGACGCCTACCAGTTTCACGGCCGGAAGCTCGAGCGCCTTTGGCACTGGGAAGGCGACGACGAGACCCCGGTCATCCGCAGCCAGGGGGCCCACGGCATGCACTCGGCCGACGTGGACGGCGACGGGCGCGACGAGGTCGTGCTCGGCTCCTGCGTGCTGGACGACAACGGCACCTGCCTGTGGTCGGCCGGGCTCGGCCACCCCGACAAGTGCTACGTGACCGACGTGGACCCGACGCGCCCGGGCCTGGAGATATTCTACGCCGTCGAGCCGTGGCACGACGACGGCCAGGGCGTCTGCCTTGTGGACGCCAAGACCGGAGAGATGATCTGGAGCCTCGGCAAGCCCACCAAACACGTGGGCGACGGCATGGTCGCCGACATCGACCCTTCGGTCCCGGGGCTGGAGTGCTTTGCGACCGAGGACTCCAAGGGCGGCTCGTCGGCCCGCTATCTGCTCTCGGCCGCCGGCAAGCCGCTGGGCACCGGGGCGGACGTGCCCGGCTGCCGGAACTGGGTCTTCTGGGACGGCGACCTGCTGCGCGAGACGATCGCGGGCGGCGGATTCGGACGCGGCCGGCCCAGCGGGGCCTCGATCGTCAAGCACAAGGGGCCGGTCCTGACCTCCGGCATCGAGGGGAGTATCGCGATGATCGCCGACCTGCTGGGCGACTGGCGCGAGGAGGTCGTGACCGCGCTGCCCGGCGAGCTTCGGATCTACACGACCGCGATCCCGGCGCAGGACCGCCGCGTCACGCTGGTGCAGGACCCGGTCTATCGCGCCGAGGTGGCGCACCGGTCCATGGGCTACGAGCAATCGCCGGTCCCGGGCTACTATCTAGGCGTCGGCCCGTAGGTTATGCTATTGCCCGGCGCGGCCACAGCCAATTCATAGTTTGCAAAACCCCAGGTACATTTTGCATTCTGCGATTCCTGCTCCGTCCCCAAGGGGTTAGATTCCTGCCCAGGCCGAAGAGTGCAAAATGTAAAGTGCAAAATGGGGAAGAAGCAAGGAACGATGCACACGACAACTGCTCCGATGAATCCAACCAGTGACAGTCGTCCGACACGACGAGACGCGCTCGCGGCCGCCGCCCGATACGCGGCCGCCGGAGGCATCGCGCTTTTGTCGGCCGGGCTGGTGGCCAAGGGCCACCTGGTGCCCGAGGCCCAGCAGTGCCGCGTCGCCGGGGCGTGCCGCGGTTGCAGCGCCGCGCGCGATTGTGGGCTCCCGGCCGCCGTGCAGTTCCGCACCAACGAGGAGGACGGACATTCCTGTCTGTCGCAGAAGGACGGGCATTCCTGTCTGTCGGAGGATTGACCCCATGGCAGACTCACAGCGTAGACAAGCCGGAGCCAACGAGGACTTCCGGAGTCTTCGAGACTTCGGAAGTCTGAAGGCCCAGGGCAAGCTCGACCGCCGCCAATTCGTCGCCGAGGGGATCCGCCTTTCCGGCGCGATCGGCCTGGCCGGCTATCTGGGGTTTCTGGCCGGGTCCAAGGGGCAGGCCGAGGAGCTGGTCTGGCAGATCGACCCCGCCAAGTGCATCGCCTGCGGCAACTGCGCCACCTACTGCGTGCTGGACGAATCGGCCGTCAAGTGCGTCCACAACTTCGGCATGTGCGGCTACTGCCTGCGGTGTACCGGGTACTTCGAGCTGGATGCCCCGAGCCTCGATTCCGGGGCCGAGAACCAGCTCTGCCCCACCGGGGCCATCCTGCGCGAGCCGATTAAGAATGAGGACCCGTACCACGAGTACACCATCGACGAGCCGCTCTGCGTCGGCTGCGGCAAGTGCGTCAAGGGGTGCAGCGCGTTCGGCAACGGCTCGCTCCAGCTCCAGGTCCGCCACGACCGCTGCAAGAACTGCAACCAGTGCGCGATTGCCGTGGCCTGCCCGTCGCGGGCCTTTGTCCGCGTGCCGGCCAGCGATCCCTACTTGCTGAAGCAGAGGAACCTGACCGGATGAACGGAGAGGTTGTGAAAAAACGGGGACTGGCTCCGCCGTCCGCGTCCAGACCGCCGGCACCCGTCCAGTCCGGGCGGTGCCTGTCCCCGTTTTTTCACAAGCTCGGACGCATCGGCGCGGTTTGCTGCCTTGTGCTGCTGTGCGTCGCGGCGTCTTCCGCCGCGGCGGTGGAGCGGTTCCGTCCGCCCGATTTCACGGATCACCCCCTGCCGTCCACCACGACGCCGGAGCCGCGGGCCGCCTTCCGGGACTACCTGGACCTGGGTTTTCTTGCGGTCGCGCTGACTCTGGCGACCTACCTGGCGCTGGGCCGCCGGTCGCGCGTGGGGCTCTTGGCATTGACGGTGATGTCGCTGGCGTGGCTCGGCTTCTGGCGCGAAGGATGCCGCTGCCCGATCGGCGCGATCCAGAACGTGACCGAGGCGGTGGCCAATCCGAACTACGTCGTGCCGCTCCCGGTGGTCGCCTTCTTCGCCCTGCCGATCCTGCTTGCCCTCTTTTTCGGGCGGACGTTCTGCGGGGCGGTCTGCCCGCTGGGAGCAGTGCAGGAATTGGTGGCCGTGCGTCCGGTCCGCACGCCGCGATGGCTCGATCACGCCCTGGGGGTTTTGCCCTATGTCTACCTCGGCGCCGCAGTGGTCTTCGCGACGGTCGGGACCGGCGACGACCGGGCCCCCTACGTGATCTGCAAGTACGACCCCTTCGTCGGCTTCTTCCGCATGAGTGCCTCGGCCGACATGTTGGCCCTGGGGCTGGGGTTCCTGCTTGTCGGGATCTTCATCGGGCGGCCGTACTGCCGCTACCTTTGCCCGTACGGCGCGATCCTCAAGCTCTGCTCGCGGGTCTCGAAGCAGCACGTGCGGATTCCGCCCGAAGAGTGCATCAAGTGCAAGCTCTGCGAAGACGCCTGCCCGTACGGCGCGATCCTGGAGCCGACCGTCGAGCAGTCGCCGCGAGAGCGGCTCAACGGGCGACGGCGCCTGGCCGTTCTGCTCGTCCTCTTCCCGCTGCTGGTGGCCCTCGGGGCGGTGCTGGGATATCAGTTGGGTGTGCCTCTGTCGCGCCTGCACCCGCAGGCGGCCTTGGCTGAACTGGTGCGCCAGGGCGACCCGGATGCCCCGCAGGCCGACATCGACAAGATCGCAGCCTTCGAGAACACCCGCGAGGAGCCCGATAGACTCTACAACGACGCCCGCGCGTTGCACGAGCAGTTTGCCTTCGCGGGTGCGTGGCTGGGGGCATGGATCGGGCTGGTGGTCGGCGTCAAGCTGATTCATCTTTCGATCCGCCGCCGCCGCGACGAGTACCAGCCCAACCGGGGCAACTGCGTCTCCTGCGGCCGCTGCTTCTGGTACTGCCCTGAGGAGCAGGTGCGTTTGGGATTGATTGAGACAGTCCCGAACGAGAGTTAGGAGCCGAGGAAACAGGTAGGGAAATCCTAAACTCGAAATCCGAAATCCGAAACAAATCCCAATCTCCAATTCCAAATGACCAAAACGCCGGGAGGGAAGAAGTACGACCTGGAAGAGCGGACATACGAGTTTGCCCGGCGCGTGCGGGCGTTCGTGAAAACGCTTCCGCGCACGGTCTGCAATATCGAGGACGTCAAGCAGGTGGTGCGTTCGTCGGGTTCAATTGGGGCGAATTACATCGAGGCGAATGAGGCGTTGAGCAAGAAGGACTTCCAGATGCGGATCCGCATTTCAAGGAAAGAATCCAAGGAGACGGGATACTGGCTGCGACTTCTGGATACGCGGGATGCTTCCGCGCTGAACGCGGAACGCGACAAACTCGTTCAGGAAAGTATCGAACTGATGCGCATTTTCGGTGCCATACTGCAAAAAACGCAATAATCCGTTTGAAGCCTTTGAGCTTGGTATTTGGAGCTTGTTTCGTATTTCGACATTCGTATTTCGGATTTCGACTCCGACGCTCAGTTGACGCATACCAGCCAGCATGACGATCCCCTCCGAAACCAATGATCTGTCCTTTCGCCGCAGGCAATGGGCCTGGATCGCGCTCTGGACCGCGGCGGTCGCCGGGGTCTTCGTCTGCGCGGTCCTGGCGCTCATGGCCTGGGACTATGCCCAGCGCCTGGCCAAGGACCCCTTGGACTCGGAGGACTTCAAACAGCTCAAGAGGCAGTTGGTGGCCGACCCGGAGAACGAGGCCCTCAAAAAGGAGATTGAAGCCTGGGACCTGGAGCTGCGCCAGGCCTATTTCAACCAGCGGCGTTTCGCGGCCGCCGGGGCGTGGCTGCTGCTGGCGGGCGTGGCTGTCTTGTTGATCTCGCTCCGCACTGCCGCCACCTTGCGGCGCAAGCTCCCCATGCCCCAACTCCAGCCGGTCCTCTCCGATACCGAAACGCCGCGAAACGCCGTGGCCCGCTGGACGGTCTCCGCGATGGGAGTCGTCTTGATCGGCACGGCGATCGGCTTGAGCACGGGCATCGGAAGCGCGCTTTACGAAGGATCGGCGCAGACCACCGCCGAGGCTGAGCCTGGCGAGACATCGTCCGGGAAGCCGCAGCCGGTCCTTCCGGCAGATCCAACGGTCCCCAGCAAAGAAGAGATCGCCAAGAACTGGCCCTATTTCCGCGGACCCGGCGGGCTGGGCATCGCGGCCTACGACAACGTGCCCATTGCCTGGGATGCGGCCAAGAATGAGGGGATCGTCTGGAAAACGCCGGTGCCGCTGGAGGGCAATAGCTCGCCGGTCGTCTGGAACGACCGCGTCTTCCTGACCGGGGCCACGCAAAAGGTCCGGCAGGTCTACTGCTTCGACGCGGCAAGCGGCAAGCTCCTCTGGCAAAAGGACATGCCGGCCACTCCGGCCAGCCAGGGCAAGGTGCCCGAGCTGAGCGAAGACACCGGCTACGCCTGCTCGACGCCGGCAACCGATGGGCGCCGCGTCTATGCCTGGTTCGCCATCGGCGACCTGGCCGCGTTTGATTTCGACGGCAAGCTGGTCTGGAGCAAGAGCTTCGGCATCCCGCGCAACGGCTACGGCCATGGCACCTCGCTCACGTTTTGGCACAACTTGCTGATCGTCCAGTTCGACCAGGCGCTCCCCAAGGACCGCAAGTCCAAGCTCATGGCCCTCGATGGCCGGACCGGCGATACCGTCTGGGAGACGCCGCGCGACGTGCCCAGCTCCTGGTGTACGCCGATCGTGATTGAGGTGGACGGCCAGGAGCAGATCATCACCGGCGGCGACCCCTGGGTCATCGCCTATCGCCCGGACGACGGCAAGGAAATCTGGCGGGCCGATTGTCTGCGCGGCGACGTGGTGTCGTCGCCGGTTTTTGCCGACGGGCTGGTCTACGTCACCCACGAACGCCCGCAACTGTCGGCCATCCGGCCGGACGGACAAGGGGACGTCACCGCCAGCCACATCGTCTGGACGGGCCAAGACAACCTGCCGGATGCGTGCAGCCCGCTGGCCACGCCGCAATACGTCCTGTTACTGACCTCGGGGGGGATGTTGACGTGCTATGACGCCAAGACGGGGAAGAAGCTTTGGGCGGAGGATTTCGAGGCGGTCTTCAAGGCTTCACCGAGCCTGGCCGGAAAGTACGTTTACCTGGTGAGCGACGAAGGCAAGGTGTGGGTGGTGGAGCCCGGGCCCACCGGGTGCAAGAAAGTCTCCCAGGCCAACCTGGGCGAGCCGTGCGTGGCCAGCCCCGCGTTCCAGGACGGCCGGATCTACCTCCGCGGGAAGCAGCACCTGTTCTGTGTTGGCAAGAAGTAGTCTTTCGACATTCGTCATTATGCGAAGCGATGCCTGTGTTAATGCCCCGCCCAAGCGATAGAATTCCCGGATGAGCAACCTCGATCTCACTTTCGTCGATCGAACGCTGGACCGGCTGGGCCGTGGTCCGGAGATGGTGATCCCCATCCTCCAGGCCATCCAGGGGCACTACCGCTATCTGCCGCAAGAGGCCCTCCAGCGGGTCTGCCAAGGGACCGAGATCACCCCGGCAACCATCACCGGGGTGGCAACGTTCTACACGCAGTTCCGCCACCGCCCCGTCGGCCGCCACATCGTCAGCGTCTGCCACGGCACGGCCTGCCACGTCAAGGGCTCGCAGTTGGTCCAGGAGGCCCTCGACCGGCGCCTCGGACTCACCAACGGCCAAGACACCGACCCCCAAGGGCTTTTCACCGTCCAGAAGGTCGCCTGCCTCGGCTGCTGCACCCTGGCCCCGGTGCTCCAGATCGACGACGTGACCTACGGGCGCATGACGCCGCAGATGGTCCCCGAGGTCCTGGCCGACTTCCTCCACCAGAAGCGGAACGGCCAGGCCGCCAAGCCGCGCCCGGCAGCACCGGCCCGCGGGCCGGTGGGCGAGATCCGTATCGGGCTGGGCTCCTGCTGCGTGGCCCAGGGGAGCGGCAAGGTCCGCCAGGCCATCGGCGACGTACTGGCCCAGACCGGGGCCGCGGCCGTGGTGAAACGGGTCGGCTGCGTGGGCATGTGCCACCAGACGCCGCTGGTCGAGATCGTGCCGCCGTCCGGCCCGCCGAAGCTCTTCGCCAAGATGCGGCCCGAGGCGGTCCGCTCGGTCGTGCTTGCCCACTTCAAGCCGCGGGGCGTGGTGCGGCGGATCGGCCAGGCCGTGGCGTCGCTGCTGGACAAGCTGTTGACCGACGAGACCGGCGATCACTTGCTCCGCCACGCGATCGACGTGCGCGACCTGCCGGTCTGCGCGTTCCTCGGGCGCCAGCGCCGCGTGGCCACCGAATACTGCGGCCAGATCGATCCGACCGACCTGGACGAGTACCTCCGCCACAACGGCTTTGAGGCCCTGAAGCGGTGCGTGGGCAAGCTGACTCCCGAGAAGCTTGTCGGGGAGGTCCAAGCCAGCGGTCTGCGGGGACGCGGCGGGGCGGGCTTTCCCACCGGCGCCAAATGGGCAAAGGTCCGCGCGGCCGAAGACCCGGACAAATACATTGTCTGCAACGGCGACGAGGGCGATCCCGGGGCCTTTATGGACCGGATGCTCTTGGAGTCTTTCCCCTACCGCATCATTGAAGGAATGGCGATTGCCGCCCGGGCGGTCGGGGCCCATCAAGGCTTCTTCTATATCCGCGCCGAGTATCCGCTGGCGGTCGAGCGGATTCGCGAGGCCCTTGCACGGTGCAACGAGCGGGGCCTGCTGGGCGATTCGGTCATGGGGAGCGACTTTCGGCTCCACCTGGCGGTCAAGGAAGGGGCGGGGGCCTTCGTCTGCGGCGAAGAGACGGCCCTCCTGGCCTCGCTCGAAGGCCGCCGCGGGATGCCGCGATTGCGCCCGCCCTATCCCGCCGAGCGCGGC
>CAYGZI010000224.1:4046-8551 GCA_964354245.1 uncultured Planctomycetaceae bacterium | reverse complement strand
TCACGTCGCGGACGATGGCCGTGGCCTGCGAGTACGAAAGCGGTCTGGGGTCGATGTCCCCCTCCGCCTTCCAGACGCACCGGGGCACGTCCACGGGCGACTCGGGCTCCCAGCCCGTGGGCCACCAGATCGCCGTGACTTTGTAGCTCAGCGGGGTACACAGCCGGGCCTGCAATTGCGTGCGCCCAAGCGAACCGGGCTCGACCACGACCGCCCACTGCTTGCCTTGGTCCCGCTGCGGATTCTCGTTGTACGCGACCGCGTAGCGCACGGCGGCAAACAGCCCGTCGGTCTGGCGCAGCGTCTCGATCGGCGGCCCCGGGTCCGGGGGTACATCGTCCGGCGATGTCGGCTGCCACGCGGGGGGCCGCTCGATGAGCAATACCTCGTATCCCGCCATAATGGCCTCCTCAACAATGAGTACTGAAGCGATCTTTCATGGTAGCTCTGTTGGCCGGCGGCGACAAGCGAAGGGCCGCCCGGGACGGCAGTGCCACTGCTACCCCAACGTGGCACAGTCAGGATGCCTGTGCTACACTTGACACCCTCCCCCAGCGCCCCCTAGACTGGACGCCGGACGCGAGCAGAGGGCGTCCCGCAGGGGTGGCAAGCGTAGCGCTGTAGGTTATGCTTCAGCCTAACGCGACGCGTAGGCTGCGGATTGACAGGCGTGTTATGCTCAAGCATAACCTACCTCGGATAGTCAGGAAGGAGTCGATACTATGGCAGTGCCGGGAACCACGGGCAAGATCCTCCACGTCGATTTGGGCACGGGGCAAATCTCCGTAGAGCATCCCACCGATGAAGTCTACTTGAAGTACCTTGGGGGCTACGGCCTCGGGGCCTATTACCTCTACAAGCTCCAAAAGCCGGGGGCCGATCCGCTGGGGCCGGACAACCTCCTGGGGTTCTTCACCGGCCTGCTGACCGGCTCGCCCGCCCCGAGCGGCAACCGCTACTTCGTCGTCGCCAAGAGCCCGAAGACCGGCACGTGGGGCGACGCCAATTCGGGCGGCACGTTCGGGCCCGCCATGAAGGCCGCGGGGTTCGACGGCGTGATCTTCCGCGGCATCAGTTCCAAGCCCGTCTATCTCCTCCTCCGCGACGGCACGGCGGAGCTGCTGCCGGCGGATTCGTGGTGGGGCCTGGACACCAACGAGCTGGCCGACAAGGCCAAGGAGCTTCACGGCAAGAAGGCCGTGGCCGCCTGCATCGGGCCCGCCGGAGAGCGGATGCAACTCTTGGCCGCGGTGATCAACGACTACGGCCGGGCCGCGGGGCGGAGCGGACTGGGGGCGGTGATGGGCTCCAAGCGGCTGAAGGCCGTGGTGGCCGTCGGCGACGGTGAACTCCCCCTGGCCGACCCCGAGGCCATCAAGAAAGCCGTTCCCAGGTACCGCCAGTTCATCCAGGAGCAGGGGCTCTACAAGGTGTTCTCTCAGTATGGGACCTCGGGGATCACGGCGGGGGCCGCCGCCTCGGGCGACACTCCCATCAAGAACTGGGCCGGCGCGCCGCAGGACTTCCCCACGGCCAAGAAGATCAGCGACGACGAGGTCCTCGGCATCCAGCGAAAGCGATACGCCTGCTGGCGGTGCATCATCGGCTGCGGCGGAGAGACCCAGGTCGAGAACGGCCCCTACGCCTCCTACACCCACAAGCCGGAGTACGAGACCCTCGGCGCGTTCGGCACCATGTGCCTCAACGACAACCTCGCGTCGATCAACCTCTGCAACGAGATCTGCAACCGCCAAGGGCTCGACACCATCGGCACCGGCTGCACCGTGGCCTTCGCCATCGAGTGCTATGAGAACGGCGTCATCACCGCCAAGGACACCGGCAGCATCGAGCTTAAATGGAGCAATGCCGACGCCATCGTCCAGATCACCCGGGCCATCGCCAACGGAACCGGCTTCGGCAAGGTGCTGGGCGACGGGGCCAAGCGGGCCGCCGAGCGGATCGGACGCGGCGCAGAGAAGTACGCCATTCACGTCCAAGGCGAGGAGACGCCGATGCACGACCCTCGCCTCAACCCGAGCCTGGCCACGAGCTACAAGATGGACGCCACTCCCGGCCGGCACACGCAACTGGGCGCGTGGGCGGCCGAGGCCCAGTTTGCCCCGCCGGGGCTCGTGACCGAGCCCTTCGACAAGTACAAGTACGGCGGCAAGGGGCGGATCAGCCGCCTGGTGAGCGATCATTACCACGCGGCCACCGCGGCCGGCGTGTGCATGTTCGGGTGGTGCTGCCTGCCGCCGGAGTTCCTGCCCGAGTTGCTCACCATCGTGACCGGCCACCCGTACACGGTGGACTCGGTCGAGAAGACCGGGGCCCGGATCGCCGCCCTCAGGATCGCCTTCAACCTCCGCGAGGGCGTGCGCAACGTGGACATCCCGCTTCCCGGCCGGATGATCGGATCGCCGCCGCTGGAGGCCGGCCCGCTGGCGGGCGTGACCGTGGACGTGGACACCCAGGTCCGCGATTACCTGGAGGCGATGGGCTGGGACACGAAGACGGGCATTCCCACCAAAGAAACCCTCTTGGACGTTGGGCTGGATTTCGTGGCCGCGGATTTGCACGGGTAGCAACAAACGGATATACAACCAAAGCTATCAGCCGTCAGCGATCAGCTATCAGCCTTCTAATAGCTGATCGCTGATGGCTGAAAGCTGATAGCTGACAGCTTCCCCGAAAGGCGGTGAGATCGTGCTTCGCTTCGCACCCGCGTTGGCGTTCCTTGTGCTCGCCGGCTTCACGGCCGCTGCCCGCGCCCAAGACGAGCACAATCCCAAAGTCGTCCTGACCGATGCCCAAGCCCGGGCCGTCGAGGCCGCGGCCCCCGAGCGGGCCCCGGCCACTTCCGCCAGGCCCCGCAAGGTCCTGGTCTACGGCCGCGTGCCCACGCACCCGGAGTCCGTGGCGGCCTGCTTCCAGGCCGTGGAAATCCTGGGCCGCAAGAGCGGGGCGTTCCAGGTCGTCTCCAGCGGCGACCCGGCGATGTTCCTTCCCGAGCGGCTCAGCCAGTTCGACGCCGTGGTGATGAACAACACCCACGAGTCCAACCCGCTCTTGCCGTTCGACTTCAAGAAGCTCCCCAAAGACCAGCAGGCCGCAGCCAAGGAGCGGGAGAAGGTGCTCAAGAAGAGCTTCCTGGACTTCGTGGCCGACGGCAAGGGGCTCGTCGGCATCCACGGCGCCACCTGCTCCGTGCAGTGGCCGGAGTACATGCAACTGTTGGGCGGGACCTACGCCGGCCACGTCACCGAGGCGGTTTGGGTCAGGCCCGAGGAGCCCGAGCATCCCCTCTGCCGGCCCTTGGAAGGCAAGAGCTTCCAAGTCCAGGACGAAATCTACTTCTTCCGCTCGCCGCCCTACTCGCGCGACAAACAGCGGATCCTCTTGAGCCTCGATCTGGGCAAGACGGCCGACCCGGGCAAGCGCCCCGACAAGGACTATGCCGTCAGTTGGGTCCGCCAGTACGGCAAGGGCCGGGTGTTCTATTGCTCGCTCGGCCATGTCGCTTCGGTGTACCGGAACCCCATCCTGCTGCGCCACTACCTGGCCGGAATCCAATTCGCCATCGGCGACCTGCCGGCGGTGGCAGCGCCGCGGGACAAATAACACGAACGGTCAACGCCATTCAAAGCCCACGGGCTGCAACCCGTGGGCTTTACACCCGTGGGCGTTGCGGCCCTTGACACGCCTCCGGGCGCGGTTCACAATGTCGGCTGGCCTTCCCGTCCAGTTTGCCTAACCCCATGGAGCACCCCGATGAGAACCCCCCAACAACCTTCCCGTCGCGAGTTTCTCAGGACCTCTGGCGCGATTGCGGCTGGGGCCGCATTGGCCGGAGGGCTGAGTCTTAATCGCAGCGTCCATGCCGCCGGATCGGACGCGATCAAGGTCGCCTTGATCGGCTGCGGCGGGCGCGGCAGCGGCGCGGTGCGCGACTGCCTTGGGGCCGACCCGGCGGTCAAGGTCATCGCCGTGGCCGACAGCTTCGAGAACCGCGCCCAGGGAGCTGCCAAGGGCCTCAGGAAGGAGTTCCCCGACCGGGTCGATTTGCCCGACGACCGCGTCTTCGCCGGCCTGGACGCCTACGAGAAGGCGATTGCCGCCGGGCCGGACATCGTGATCCTCACCGCGCCGCCCGGCTTCCGCCCGTTGCACTACGCCGCGGCCGTCAAGGCCGGCAAGCACGTCTTCATGGAAAAGCCGTGCTGCGTCGACGCCGGCGGCTACCGCTCGCTCGTGGAAACCAACAAGCTGGCCGACGAGACCGGGCGCAAGGTCGTCGTGGGCCTCCAGCGCCGCCACGACGCCGGCTACCTCCGCGGCATCGAGGAGATCCACAGCGGCAAGATCGGCAAGATCCTGTTTCTGCGGGCCTACTGGAACGGCGGCGGCATCTGGATCCGCAAGCGCCGCGATCTCGCCAGGCAGTTGGGACGCGAGCCCACGGAAATAGAGTACCAGGTCCACAACTGGTACCACTTCTGCTGGCT
>CAYGZI010000224.1:0-4036 GCA_964354245.1 uncultured Planctomycetaceae bacterium | reverse complement strand
CTCCGTGCCTACTGGAACGGCGCCAGCATCTGGAACCGCCCGCGCGGCGAAGGCATGACCGAGATGGAATACCAGGTCCACAACTGGTACCACTTCTGCTGGCTCAGCGGCGACAACATCTGCGAGCAGCACGTCCACAATCTCGACGTGTGCAATTGGGCCAACGGCGATCGGCACCCCGTGGAGGCCAACGGCATGGGCGGGTGCTCGGTCCGCTATGCCGGCGAGAACAAGGGCGTGGGCCAGATCTTCGATCATCATTTCATCGAGTTCACTTATGCCGACGGCTCGAAGATGTTCAGCCAGTGCCGCCACATCCCGAACACCTGGAGCCCCGTCACCGAGGCGGTCCACGGCACCCTGGGCACCTCCGACGCCCACAGCGTGAAGCTCTACACGACGGACGGAAAGGTCGCTGAAGTCAAGAAGGAGCCACGCGCCAAGAGGGCTGGCGGCCGCAAGGCCGTCGCAGGCGGCAAGAAGGAGCCCGGCGCCCCGCGGAACGTCGGCGCTATGGTGCAGGAGCACATGGACCTCATCGCCGCAATCCGCAACAACGAGAAGCACAACGAAGGCCACTACGGCGCGACCAGCAGCTTCACGGCGGTCCTGGGCCGCATGGCCACCTACTCGGGCCAGGTCGTCACGTGGGACGACGCCGCGGCCAAGGGCGCCGGCGAGTTCCCCGCCAGGCTCGCCTGGGACGCCGAGCCCCCGGTCAAGCCCGACAAGGACGGCAACTACCCGATCCCCATGCCCGGCGTGTGGAAGGCATATTGAGAATCGTCCCACCCGACGCTTTCCGCCGGCGGAGCCGCTTGACAGGCTTCGTCGCTGGCGTCAAGATGACTGCCGGAAGTGCCTGCAAAGCCCACGGGCTGCCGCCCGTGGGCTTCGTGCGGGTAGATACCCTCGTGGCGGATCGGTCACCTCCAGACAAATCGGAGAAACATGTCATGCGACGGATGTTGGTGTGCGCGTTGGCGGTGTCGCTCTTGCTGGTTTCATCGGGCTGTCCGCGCAAGAAGACGGCGCCGGGGGAGCTTTCGTACATCCCTTCGGACGCCGCCGTGGTCGCGGTCGCCCGCGTCAAGAAGATCATGGAGGCCAAGCTCCTGGAGCTGCTATTGCAGGACCCGATGATCGCCGGGCAATTGAAGCAGGCGCCCATCGATCTGCGCATAATCGAGTCCGCGACCGTGGCCGGCGTGCCGCGCAAGGGGGAGACGAAGCCGGGGCAGCAGCCGTTCTCCGCTGCGGGGGTTCTCCGCTTCACGGAATCGACGGACTTCAAAGGAGTGCTTGAGAAGTCCGTACCGCCAGGCCGCGCCAAGTTCGAGGAGCGAAGCCATCAAGGGAAATCCTACTACTCCTGCTCCGCGGGCCGCGACGTTTTTTTCTTCTTCCAACCTGACGAGAAGACCGTGGTCATGGGCGAGTTAGAGGAAACGGTCAAGGGCCTGCTGTCGGGCGCGGCCAAGGGCCCGGCCGTTGAGAAGCTCCAGGCCGCGGGCACCGGCGACGACATCGTGGCCGTGGTCCTCATGGAGCCCTTGCGGGGCTCGATGAAAGACGCCAGCCAGCAACTGAAAAACGCGCCCATGCCCGGCATGGCCGAGCTGGCAAACCTCCCCGACCAGATCAAGTCCGCAACCCTTACGGTGAACCTCTCCGGCGACACGCTGGCCAAGGCAACCCTGGAGTGTGTCAACGCCGAGGCGGGCAAGAAGGTCGGCGACGCGCTGAAAGGCGGGCTGGAGGCCCTGAAGTTCCTGGCGGGCATGGGCATCGCCCAAGCCCAGGCCGCGAAGGAGACCCCGCCCGAGGCCAAACAGGCCCTCGATGTGGCTGCCAAGGCCCTGGCCGGCCTGCAACTGACCCAGACCGGCGAGCAGGTGGTCCTCACCGCGGCCAAGCCCGAGGGCTTGGAAAAGCTCGTGGCGTCGATTCCCGAGTTGATGCGCCAGCGCATGAGCGCGGGCCCGGGACTGAAGAGACCGACGCGGGGCGACAAGACGTCGGCGCCGGCGTTCAAGCCACCCACCCAGGATGAGCCGGCAAAGCCGGAGCCGTCGGCCAAGTAGCTCCAGGCGGCAGGAGTCTGGAGACGGGAGACCGGAGACCGGAGGAGTCTCCTGCCGCCTCTGCAGTTATGCTGAAACCTTCCCTCCGGTCTCCAGACTCCGGACTACAGACCCGAGAGGCTTGCGTGGGTGACGCCGTTTCGGTAGCCTAGGGCGTACTGGTCAGCCGGCTGGGCAAGGCCCGGTCCGCGGCGACCTAGTCCCCCAGGAGCCGAACCAGATGGCAAAAACCCGTGCAAGGCAGTATGCGATCGGCGTGGACTACGGCACCAACAGCGTCCGGGCCTTGGTGGTCGACGTGGCCGACGGGGCCGAGGTCGCAACCCACGTCTACAACTACCCCAGCGGCCAGCATGGGATCCTCCTCGACCCCAAGGATCCGAACCTCGCCCGGCAAAACCCGGCCGACTACATCGAGGGCTTTTTCAGGTCGGTCCGCGGAGCCTTGCGGGCAGCCCAGAAAACCCGTGGGTTCCGGCCGGAACACGTGATCGGCATTGGGGTGGACACCACGGGCTCAACCCCCATTCCCGTGGACCGCGCGGGGATGCCGCTGGCCTTGCAGCCGAAATTCAAGCGGAGCCTCGCGGCCCAGGCGTGGCTTTGGAAGGACCACACCGGACATGCCGAGGCGGCGGAGATTACCCAGAGGGCCCGCCAGACCCAAGCCCCTTACCTGGCCAAGTGCGGCGGGACCTACAGCTCGGAGTGGTTCTGGTCCAAGATCCTCCACTGCAAGCGGTCCGCCCCGCAGGTCTTTGCCGCTGCCTACGCCTGGGTCGAATTGGCCGATTTCATCCCGGGCTACCTCACCGGGCGCCTCGATCCGCACACGGTCCCCCGCGGCATCTGCCCGGCCGGCCACAAGGCCATGTACAACGACCAGTGGGGTGGCCTGCCCAGCGAGGAGTTCCTGGCCGGTCTGGACCCCGACCTGGTCGAGGTCCGCCGCCGCTATGCCCAACGGGCCGTTCCGGCGGACCACAAGGCAGGCGATCTGACCGCGCAAGTCGCGCAGAAAGTGGGGCTTCGGGCGGGCATCCCGGTCGCCGTGGGGGCATTCGACGCCCATACTGGGGCTGTCGGGGCGGGTATTAAGCCGGGAACCCTTGTCAAAATCATCGGCACCAGCACCTGCGACATGATGGTCGCCCCTATGGATCAGCCCTTGGCCGACATCCCGGGGCTGTGCGGGATCGTCCCCGGGTCGATCATCCCCGGCATGTACGGCCTGGAGGCGGGCCAATCGGCCGTGGGCGACATCTTCAACTGGTTCGCCACCCACCTCGCCCCCAAACACTACGTCGCCAAAGGCGACGCCCATGCAAACCTCACCCGCGAGGCCCAACGCCTCAAGCCCGGCCAGAGCGGCCTGCTGGCCCTCGACTGGAACAACGGCAACCGCACGATCCTGGTCGATCCGCTCTTGTGCGGGCTCCTGGTCGGGCAGACGCTCCACACCACGGCGGCCGAAATCTATCGCGCCCTGATCGAGGCAACCGCCTTCGGGGCCTTGACGATCATCGAGCGGTTTGAGGAGTACGGCGTCGCCGTCCACGAGGTCGTCAACTGCGGGGGGATTGCCGAGAAGAATCCCTTCGTGATGCAGATCTACGCCGACGTCTGCAACCGCCCGATGAAGATCAGCCGCTCGGCCCAGACCTGTGCGTTGGGGGCGGCGATCTTCGGGGCCGTGGTGGGCGGGGCGTACCCGACGACCGAGGAGGCCCAAGCGCGCATGACCGGAGTGAAGCCCAAGGTCTACCGCCCCAATCCGTCCGCCGCCTCCGTTTACGCCGAGCTGTACCCGCTCTACCGCACGCTGCACGACGCCTTCGGCACGCGCGAGTGGTCGGGCCGGCTCGACCACGTGATGAAGGAGCTCATCCGCATCCGCGAACGACAGCGCGGATGATAACGACGGCGGTTTTGACAGGATAACAGGATATAAG
>CAYGZI010000223.1:0-8604 GCA_964354245.1 uncultured Planctomycetaceae bacterium | reverse complement strand
GCGGCCTTGCCCGGACACAGTTTCCCATACAGCGCGGCGCCCACCGTGACGACGGGAGCCAGCCCGCAACAGCCCAGGCAGCGGACGGTTTCCAAGGTAAACTGCATGTCGGACGTCGTTTCCCCGACGCCGACGCCGAGTTCCCGCTCGAGCCGGTCCACGATTCTCGACGCCCCCTTCACGTGGCACGCCGTTCCCAAGCACACGTTGACGACGTGCTTGCCCCTCGGCTTCAGGCTGAAAGACCTGTAGAAGGTGGCGATCCGCAGAACCTGCTCGATCGGGATGCCCTTGAGCCGGGAGACCCGTGCCAACACTTCCGGGGGGAGCCAGCGCAACTCCGCACTGATGTCCTGCAGGATCGGCACCAGCGCCTCGCCGTCCCCCTCGTATTTGGCAACGATCCGGTCGACCATGGCTGCCTTCTCCTGGTCGATCTCCACCTTGGGCAGGGCCTTCGGCTCAAAATGGGGCCGGTTCCTGACCACGCACTGCTCCACGCACAGGCCGCACCCCGTACACTTCGCTTCGTCGATGTGCCGGGCCTTGCGGCGGACCTTGACCTTGAAGTTGCCCACGTACCCCGACACCTCCTCGACCTCCGAGTAGCTCATCAGCTCGATGTTGGGGTGCTGCCCGACGCTGACCATCTTCGGGGTCAGGATGCAGGCCGCGCAGTCCAGGGTGGGGAACGTCTTGTCGAACTGGGCCATGTGGCCGCCGATCGAAGGCTCCCGCTCCACCAGGTAGACCTTCTTGCCGGAGTCGGCGATCCGCAGCGCGGCCTCAATCCCCGCGATCCCGCCGCCGACCACGAGCGTCTCCGGCCGCACCGGGACCTCGCGGTCCTCCAGCGGCTGGTGATACCAGACCCTGCGGACCGCGCCCGTGACCAGTTGCCTGGCCTTGGCCGTGGCCTCGCGCCGGTCGTCGTGGACCCACGAGCAGTGCTCGCGGATGTTGGCCATCTGGAAGAGATAGGGGTTGAGCCCTCCCTCTTCGCAAGCCTTGCGGAAGGTGATCTCGTGCATCAGCGGCGAGCAGGAAGCCACCACCACGCGGCTCAGCCCTTGCTCCTTAATGTCCCGCTTGATCATTTCCTGGCCGGGATCCGAGCACATGTACTTGTATTCCCGGGCCACCGCCACGCCGGGAAGCCCGCTGGCATGGGCCACCACGGCCGACACGTCCACCGTGTGGGAGATGTTCGTTCCGCAATGGCAAACGTAGACGCCGATCCGCCGGTCGTTGTTCATCGCTGCCTCACCTTCTCCGATAACAAGGCCTCCACCGGAGTCAGACTGTCGTTAAGCTTCAAGTCCTGGTCGGACAAGCCAAAGGCGGCGCCCATCAACTGGGTGAAATACAGCACCGGAATCCGGCAGTCGGCCCCCATCGCCTTGCCGACCTTGGCCTGGTACGCCTCCAAGTTGACCTGGCAAAGGGGGCAGGCCGTGGCAATGCAGTCGGCGCCGCGGTCCTTGGCCGCCTTGAGGATCTTCCCGGTGAGCACGCGGCCCGTCTCCGGGTGCGTGGTCATCGCCATCCCGCCGCAGCACTTGGCGCTGACGGGGAACGGCACAACGTCCGCGCCTAGCCAGCCCACAAGCCGGTCCATCATCTCCGGGTATTCCGCGTGGTCCACATCGTCAAAGGGCCGGCTGAGCTGGCATCCCGAGTAGCAAGCCACCTTCAGCCCGGACAGATCGCACCCGACGTGGGACCGGATCGTCTCCTCGCCAAGGTCGTTGACCACGATGTCCAGGAAGTGCCGGACCGGCACCGTGCCGGCGTAGTCCGCGCCGCCAGCCTGCAGCGCCCCGCGGATCTCCTGCCGCAACTTGGGGTCCTCGGCCATGTACTTGTTGGTCTTGCGGAGCACGACGTAACAGGCGTTGCAGACCGTGGCCAGCGGGCGCCCCTCCTTCTCGGCAATCGCCAGGTTGCGCGCCGAAAGCACAAAGGCCCGCTTCTCGCGGATCGGCAGGTAGGCCGTCGCCCCGCAGCAGTTCCAGTCGTCCAACTCGACCATTTCGATGCCCAAAGCGCGGGCGACGTTCCGGGTAGAGATGTCGTAGGCGCGGTTGGTCGCGGTGAGCGAGCAGCCGGGAAAATACGAGAAGCTCCGCGAAAGTGCCTGGCTCATTTCTTCCCATCCTCCTCGATGGCGGCCATCATTTGGAGCAGGCTGTCGAGGCCCTTGATCTTGCCCTGGAACAGGTGCAGCCGGCCGCGGAAAAAGAGCCGCATCGCCAGAGGAATCTGCGTGAGGGCTTTTAGTGGGTTGATCCGATAGAAGTACTTGCGCAGGAGCTTCGTCTCAACGTTGCGCCCGTGCCCGTCGACCGTTTCGGCAAAGGCTTTGGCCATCACCGCCCCGTTGGCGGCCCGGGAGAGGCCCTTCTCGACCTCCAGTCGCTTCAACTCGTACATCACGTCGGTGAACGGGATGCCCGCGGGGCAGCGGACCGTACACGAGTAGCACGAAACGCACAGCCAGACCGTGTTTGCATTGAGCACCCGGTCGAGCATCCCGGCCCGCAACGCCGCAATGATCTCCCGCGGGCCATATTCCATGGCCGAGCTGGAAGGGCACGAGGCGGAGCAGGTGCCGCACTGGATGCACTCCTTGATCTTCTCGCCGTGCGGGATGGCGTAGACGCTTCGCAGGAACTCGTCACTCAACTGCTTGGCGGCGGCGGCTTCCATTGATCGAATCCTTCACGGGCGAGCAGAGTGTGTAGGACATGTATACACAGAATGCGACAATATACACTCCCCGAGAGGTAAAAGCAACAACATGGCTACCACGGCGCGAAGCGACTATCAAGAGACGACCGCAACTCCACCCGATTAAAGTATTTTCCACAGGGCTATCTGGCATATTTGCGGCAAGATCCGCCCCCGGCGGGGCGTGGGCTACAGAGGAGCCCAGATCACGATAGTCCGGACTCTCGGGCCCCCGGCGGTCGCTTTGCTCTGGGAAGCCGATAGCCCGGCCAAGGCTCTGGCGGGCATCGGGGCCTCGCCCGCCGGCACGCGAAGGGCCCTCCGTCCGGTCTTGGCTGGGCGCTAGCTGGGGGGCCGGAAAAGGTGACAGGCACCTTTTGCCTGAACGGCCCGAAGGGTGCTTCGCACAGAAGGTGCCTGTCACCTTTTCCGGCCCTGGATCGGCTACGGTCGCGGTGGCTATACTGTATCTACCAGGCATACGTCGCCGCCTCCGCTCTTATGGGTGGTCGATTGCTTGTACTCGTGAGGCGTCGCCGTGCTGGACGGAGCCGGGCTCCGGGCGTCCGTTTCCGGCCAAATCGGGGATTGAGAGAGTCGTGAGCGTGAGGTCCTTTTGGACGGCAAGACGGGCGGCGGCCATTCGGCGCCGGCGGAACCGGAGCGGCACGGCGCCATGACCATCCGCTTCAAACTGACGATGGTCTTCATCGCCATCATCCTGGTGGCCAATTCGGTCCTTTCGTTTGTCAGTGTGCAGTACCTCGGAAGCGTCTGGTTAGACGAAGTCCAAAAGCGCGTGCTGAGGAACCTCAACGCGGCCGGGGCGGCATACGACGGCCGCATCGATCGCCTCTGTTACTTCCTCCGTGCCGCCTCCGTGGATCGCACCCTGGGCGCCGCTCTGCAGGGCAATAGCCAGGCGGAGCTGAGATCGCTCCTGGACGACGCGTACCGCACCGGCGGAATGGATCTCCTCTCCGTGTTGGACTCCCGCGGCATCGTCCTCTACCGCACCCGCAATCCCCAAGAGCGGGGCGACAGCCTCGCGGCCAACCCCGTGGTGGCCCGGGTCCTCAAGGACCGCGCGCCGGCCCGGGGGACGATCATTGTCGCCCGGGAGAGTCTCGCCCGGGAGGGCGCCGATCTGGCGGCCAAGGCCCGCATCGACCTGGTGGACACCCGGGGGGCGCCGCCTTGGGAGGAGAAGACCCGATCGGACGGCATGGTGGCAGCGGCGGCGGTTCCCATTTTGGATTCTCAGGGGCGCCTGTTGGCGGTCTTGTACGGAGGCGAGCTCTTGAACCGCCGCTACGAGATCATCAACGCCATCAAGAACCAGGTCTTTCCGGCCGACGTGTACCAGGGCAAGGACATCGGCACCGTGACCATCTTCCAGGGCGACCTGCGCATTGCGACCAACGTGACGCTGGAAGACGGCTCCCCGGCCGTGGGCACCCGGCTGAGCGAGGAGGTTGCGGAGGAAGTCCTCAATCGCGGCGCCACCTGGGCGGCCCGGGCCTTTGTGGTCACGGACTGGTACATCACGGGCTACGAGCCGATCCTCGACCCGGCTGGGCGGATCATCGGCGCGATGTACGTGGGGCTGCTGGAGGCCCCGTTTCTGGACGCGCGCAACGCGATCACCGGATGGTTTCTGGCCATCGTGCTGGTGGCCACCCTGGCGAGCCTGATGCTCTTGCTGCTGGTCACCAAGCTCGTGCTGTACCCCATCGGCCGCATCGCGGCGATGTCGCACAAGGTGATCGAGGGCGATCTGTCGGCGCGGGTCGGCATCCGCCCGCCGGGGGAAATGGGGCTCCTCTGCCAGACCATCGACTCCATGGCCGACGCCATCGCCCTTCGCGAGGAGCAATTGAAGCAGGCCACGCGCCAGCAGATCGGCCAGAGCGAGAAGCTGGCGGCCATCGGGCGCTTGGCCGCCGGGGTGGCCCACGAGATCAACAACCCGCTCACCGGCGTGCTCACCTTCGCCCACCTCCTCCGCCACAAGGAAAACATGACCGGCCAGGACAAGCAGGACCTGGACCTGATCGTCCACGAGACGGCGCGGGCCGCGGAGATCGTGCGCGGGCTGCTGGATTTCGCGCGCGAGAGGCCCGTGGTCAAGGAGCTTCTGGACGTCAACGAGGTGACGCGGCAGACGCTGCGGCTGATCCGCAGCCAGAAGCCCGTCAAGCAGGTGGCGATCGTCGAAGACCTCGCCGCGGACCTGCCGCGGGTCGACGCCGACAAGAACCAGCTCCAGCAGGTGCTCGTCAACCTGTCGCTCAACGCCTGTGAGGCGATGCCCAACGGCGGCACGCTGTCGATCAGCACCCTGGCCCAAGACGGCAAGGTCCTGGTGAAGCTGACCGACACCGGCTGCGGAATCAAGAAGGAGCACCTCGGGCGGATCTTCGATCCCTTCTTCAGCACCAAGCCCGTCGGCAAGGGCACCGGCCTGGGATTAAGCGTCAGTTACGGCATCATCCAGCAGCACGGCGGCTCGATCGAGGTCGAGAGCGAAGAGGGCAAGGGGTCGACGTTTACGGTCGTTTTGCCCGCGGCTTCACGGTCCGCGGACTGATCGCCAAGAGGAGGCGGATTGATGGGAGTTTGCCAGTCGGAAGGGAGAATTCCCGCGGCAAGCGAGAAGGTCCTCGTCATCGACGACGAATCGGTCATCGGACTGAGCTGCCAGCGGGTGCTCGGCCCGGAAGGCTACGCGGTGACGTTCCACGAGGATTCGCGGGCCGGGCTCCGGGCGGCGATGTCGGGCGGTTTCGACCTGGTGCTCCTGGACCTGATGATGCCGGGCATCGACGGTATGGAGATGCTCAGGCAGCTCAAGGCGGCCGGCGTCGCATCCGAAGTCGTGATCATCACCGGCCACGCCACCGTGGAATCGGCCGTCGAGGCCATGAAGCTGGGGGCGACCGACTACGTCACCAAGCCGTTCTCGCCGAGCCAGTTGAAGACGGTGGTCCAGCGGGTGTGCGAGCGCTCCGCCTTGATCCGCGAGAACGCCGCGCTGCGGCGCGAGCTGGAACTCCATCGCGGCTTCGAGGGCATCCTCGGCGAGAGCAAGCCGATGCAGCGCGTCTTCTCCCTGATCAAGCGGGTGGCCCCCACCGACGGCACCGTCCTGGTCACCGGCGAGAGCGGCACGGGCAAAGAGATGGTGGTGCAGGCCATTCACCGGCTCAGCCGGCGCAAGGAGCATCCGCTCCTGGCCTGCGACTGCACCGCGCTGGCCCCCACGCTCCTGGAGAGCGAGCTGTTCGGGCACGTGAAGGGCTCGTTTTCCGGGGCCATTGCCACCAAGCAAGGGCTGTTTGAGGCGGCCGACAAGGGGACCCTGTTCTTGGACGAGGTGGCCAACCTCAGTCTGGAGACCCAGGGCAAGCTGCTCCGCGTCCTGGAGACCAGGCGGGTGAGGAAGGTCGGCGACGTCGTCGAGCGGGAGGTGGACATCCGCCTGGTTGCGGCCACCAACCGCGACCTGACGGAGATGACCGCCGAAGGGACCTTCCGCGACGATCTGTACCATCGCCTCAACGTGGTGCCGATCTACCTCCCGCCGCTGCGCCAGCGGCCGGGCGATGTCCCCTTGCTGGCCGCGGCCTTCCTCGATCGCTTCCGAGAGACCAATGAAGTGTCGGTGACGGGGTTCAGCCCGGAGGCCATCGCGCAAATGGAGAGTTACCGCTGGCCGGGGAACGTGCGCGAGCTGCGCAACCTCGTCGAGCGCATGGCGATTCTCTGCGACGCCCAGCGCGTGGAGCTGCGGCACCTGCCCGCCGAACTCCGCCAGGCCCCGCTGCGGTCCGCCGCGGTGCAGCTCCCCGAGACCTGGGAGGAGTTCAAGAGGCTCAAGCAGCAGGTCCGCGACGCCGCGGTCCAAGAGGTGGAGCGCCGCTTCCTGATGGAAGCGATCGAGCGGGCCGGCGGAAACATCACCAAGGCCGCAGAGCAGGTCGGCATCCAGCGTCCCAATTTCCACGCCCTGATGCGCAAGTACGGCCTCACCTCGGGGGCCGATCTCTGAATGCCCGCCGCGTACAGTGTATAGCGCGGCCATACGAAACGCGGCCTCCTCGCGCTCATCGTCTGCCTTCGATTGCTTTTGATTCCGGTGGCCGACCTCCGCCGTAAGCTTTTTAGCCGCGATGACTTACGGCGTCGCTCGCCCTCGCAATCACTCCTTGGGCCCGAGTGCCTCGGCAATTGGCACGCAGGTTGCAACTTAGTCCGTCGCACGGAGGAACTGACCGCGGAACACCGGACACTCAACCTCGGGAGCGCAATCATGAACCGAATCTCGAAACTGCTCGTTGTGGACGACGAAGACGTAATCTGCCAGGGCTGCCGACGGATCTTTTCTCCCCAAGGATTCCAGGTGGAGACCAGCAGCGACCCGGTCGAAGGGCTCAGCCTGGCCTGCGACCAGGACTACGACGCCGTGCTCCTGGACGTCAAGATGCCCAGCATGACCGGCATCCAGTTCCTCGGGCAATTCCGTGCCCGCAAGCCGCGCGTCCCCGTGATCCTTATCACCGGATATCCAAGCATTCCGGACGCGGCAGAGGCGATGCGACTGGGCGCCGTGGACTACGTCACCAAGCCCTTCACCCCCGAGGAGATCACCCGGGCCGTGCGAAGATCGTTGGGACAGACCGAGCAGCCGGCCGTGCAATCGCCCCCGGCACCGCCTCAAGCCCAGCCCTGGGAGGCCCCGAAAGCCGACCTCCGCTTCGTCGGCGAGTCCTGGCTGGAGCCGGGCGACGGACCGGTGCGGGTTGGCGCCCTGGTGGCGCCGTCGGAAGGCGCCGGCGTCGAGGCCGTTTTGCTCCCTCGCGTTGGGGACGCGGTCTATCAGGGGCTCCCCTTGGCCGGACTGGCCGTCGCCGGAAAGACAACTCGCACGCTGCCCTCGCCCGTCTCCGGGGTCGTCGTCGCGGTCAACGACAGACTCCGGGACCATTGGTCGGCCTTCTGGGAGGACCCGTTCCGGGGAGGATGGATTGCCTCCGTATCCCCGACGCGTCTGGACCAGGAAGTCAAGAACTGCCGGCCGCGGCGGGTCCTTCTGGTCAATGCCGATCACGACGCGGCCCGGGCCCAACGCGAGCGCCTGACCGCACTGGGCTGTCAGGTCCGCGTCGTGGAGTGTTGGGAAGCGTTGGCGCCGACGCTGCCCGACCCCGATTGCCGCGTCTTGATCCTCGACGCCGACTCCCTCGGGCAGCGCGGCCCGGAGTTGGCGCGACAGGTCAAACGCGCGGCGCCTTCCATGCGAGTTGTGGCGGTGGCCTCCGCGTCTTCACCTTGGGAGACGGCCTATCGCAAGCACGGCATCTTCTACTACTCGCTGGCCCCCTTTGCCGACGACGAGATCGTCGAAGTGCTCAGCGCCGTGTTCCGGCCCCAGACGCGGCCGCTCCCGTCCGGCGACCGGGCCAAAGCCCTTTCCGACTCGGTCAGCAGCATCTTCATCACCAACCGCAACGGCAAGCAGGTGGGCCTCTTCGTGGCCGGCGGGCTGTTTTCGCGTGACGACGGGCTGGGTTGGCACGTGCGGCAAAAGCTGTTGGACCGGCTCTATCCCATGCGGACCAACGCAGGGATCGGCCAGATCACCCAGGTCAAGATCCTCCTGGCCGCGAGCATGTGCGACCGGCTGATCGTCCTGGTGCCCAAGGACATGGGCCGTCTGCCGGGCAGCCTGGCGTGCGACACTAAGGGCCAGTTCATTTCGCTCCCCGCGGCGGACCGCGCCGGGAAAGTGACGGCTTTGGCGGTGCAGCCTGCCTCGCCCGGCGCGGGGCTGAGGGCTCTCGACGATCAGACCCTGGCCGCGCTGGCCGAGCA
>CAYGZI010000222.1:0-8610 GCA_964354245.1 uncultured Planctomycetaceae bacterium | reverse complement strand
GTTGTCGTAGACGATCGGCACGGGCGGCCCGGCCGAGTCTGTCCAGCCGGGCAGACTGGCGCAGCCGGACGCCGCCATCGCTAGCGCGACCAGCAACAGACAACCACCGGTGAGCAAACCGCGCATCAGAAGGCTGCCGCGATAGGGGCGAACGCAAAGGGACGGGCCGATCAGGGGCGGTAGTCTCCCAAGAACACCCCGGTCCCGCAAGGGCAGAAAGGAGGGGCGAGAGATTGAAGGATGAAGGATGAGGGATGAAGGATGAAGGACGAATCCGCAAGACTCGATCCCGGTTGCTGAGTATCGAGTGCTTAGTGCTGACCACCGTCTCCTATATTCTGTCTCCTGTCTCCTTTCTCCTGTCTGCCCTCTACCTCCAGTCTCCAGCCTCCTGCCCTCTGCCTACTGCCTACTGTCTACTTCCCCCGTACAACCCATGCTCCTCGATATACTTCTCCACCGCCCGAGGGGTCCAATAGCGGATGCTCAGCCCCCCGGCGACCCGCCGACGGATCTCGCTGCTGCTGATTCCGACCGGGGGCATGTCCACCTGATGTTGCTTAAACACTTCAATCTGCTCAAGTGAGGCAATCTGGCCAAGGCAGGAGAAATCGGGAATGTCGAAACCCGGACGCCCGGCAACCACCGGTATCGCCAACTGGCAGACCTGCGGTGCCTCATGCCAGTGCGGCAGGTCCAAGAGCATGTCGGCCCCGAGAAGCAGAAAGAACTCGCCGGCCGGGTGTTCCGAGTGGTAGTGCCGGAGGCTATCGACGGTGTAGCTCACTCCGCCCCGGTCGATCTCAAAGCGGCTGACGGAGAAGGCCGCATGGCCGGCAATGGCCAGTTGGAGCATCGCGACCCGGTGTTCTGCCGCCGTGAGGTCCCGCTCTTGCTTATGGGGCGGAAGCGCCGCGGGCAAGATATGGACCTCGTCCAGCCGGCACTCCTGGCGGCAGCACTCGGCCAAGAGCAGGTGTCCGTAGTGTACGGGGTCGAAACTCCCCCCAAACAGTCCCAGGCGCATGGCGTTGGTCTCGCTTAGCTATCAGCTTTCAGCTATCAGCTTTCGGCTACGGCTCCTCGCGCGGCTGATAGCTGACGGCTGAAAGCTGATAGCTTTGGTTGTCGGCTACGACGCGTTATGCTACGGCTGAAAGCTGATAGCTTTGGTTGTCGGCTACGACGCGTTATGCTGAAGCATAACCTACGGCCGATCACCCGTCACCCGTCACCCGTCACCCGCCACCCGTCACCCGTCACCCGTCACCCGCCACCCGTCACCCGTCACCCGTCACCCGCCACCCGCTCACCCGCCACCAACCTCATGCCGACCGGGCAACAGAACCTCTTCGACAAGGAGCCGGCCCCGTGGCGGGCCGACGACCAGGCCCAGCGCCTGGTCGCCACGGTGGTCTTCGTCGATGGCCCCGCCGGAGAGTTCGATTACCTGGTGCCGGACGGCATGGCCGCGGAGATCGAGCCCGGCCGGCGGGTCCGGGTCCCGCTGGGCAAGGGGAATCGGGGGGTCACGGGTTACTGCGTGCGGGTGGAGCACAAGGCGCCCGGCTCGCGCCAGTTGAAGCCGGTCCTGGGCGTCCTGGAGCGCCGCCGGTTGTTGGCGCCCTCCATGCTTCGCCTCACCCAGTGGATCGCCGAGCATTACCTCTGCCCATTGGGACAGGTATTGGAGGCGGTCGTGCCGGCGGGGGTGCGGTTCAGGGCGGGGACTCGGCGCACGACGCTGGTGAGCATTGCCCCGGGCGCGGCCGAAAAGCTCCCCGAGCTGGAACTGACCAAGGCCCAGGCCCAAGTGATGAAGGCCCTGGCCGAGGCGGCCGAGCCCGTTCCCCTGCGGCAATTGATCCTCGCGATCGGGTGCTCGCAGGCCCCGGTCGATGCACTGCGGCGCAAGGGCCACGTCGTGGTGACGGTGGGCCGGGTGGAGCCGAAGCGCCAGCCCGCGGCGCCCGTCCCGCGCCAAGAGCCCTTCGTCCTCAACCCCGACCAGAAAAAGGCCCTCGACGCCATCCTCGCCGCCCTTCACTCGCGCGAGCACCGGACGATCCTGATCCACGGCGTGACCGGCAGCGGCAAGACCGAGGTCTACATTCAGGCGATTGCGGAGGTTGTCTCGTTCGGGCGCCAGGCAATCGTGTTGGTCCCCGAGATCAGCCTCACGCCGCAGACGGTCGAGCGGTTCCGCGCGCGGTTCGACCGGATCGCGGTGCTGCACAGCCACCTGAGCGACGCCGAGCGCCACCACCAGTGGCAGCAGATCGCCGACGGCCAGGTGCAGGTCGCCATCGGGGCCCGCAGCGCGATCTTCGCCCCCACGCCGCAACTGGGACTGATCGTGCTGGACGAAGAGCACGAAACCTCGTTCAAGCAGGAGAGCGCCCCGCGTTACCATGCCCGCGACGTGGCCGTGGCCCGGGCCAAGGACGAAGGGGTGCCGCTCGTGTTGGGCTCGGCCACGCCGTCGCTGGAGTCGTGGCATCGTGCCCAGACGGGGCAGTACGTGCTGGTGGAGCTGCCGCAGCGCGTGCTGGGACGCCCGCTGCCCATGGTCGGCACCATCGACCTCCGCAACGACGAGCACACGCGGACCTCGCGCGGGGCAATCAGCCGCCAGCTCCACACGGCCATGCGCCACGCGCTGGAGGAAGGCGGGCAGGTGATCCTCCTTCTCAACCGGCGGGGGTTTTCGACCCACATCCAGTGCCGGGCCTGCGGGCACGTGATCCGCTGCCCGAACTGCGAGATCGCCCTGACGCACCACCGCACCAGGGAGATCGTGCTCTGCCACTACTGCGACTACGAAACGCCCACGCCCACCGCCTGTCCCAACTGCAAGTTCCTCGGCATCCGCTTCGGCGGGCTGGGCACGCAGCGGCTGGAAGCGGAAGTCAAGGCGCGGTTCCCCGACGCGCCCTGCCTGCGCATGGACACCGACTCCATGCAGCGCCCGGGGAGCTACGAGCAGGCCCTCGGGGCCTTTCGCGCGGGCAAGGTCCGCATCTTGCTCGGCACCCAGATGATCGCCAAGGGGTTGGATTTTCCCGAGGTGACGCTCGTCGGCGTGGTCAATGCGGACACCGCCTTGCACTTCCCCGATTTCCGCGCGGCGGAGCGGACGTTTCAGCTCGTGGCCCAGGTGGCCGGGCGCACCGGGCGCGGGGAGAAGGGGGGCCGCGTGCTGGTGCAGACCTTCAACCCCGACCACGCGGCCATCCAGGCCGCCGTGCGCCACGACTACTTTGCCTTTGCGGCGGGCGAGCTGCCGGCCCGCAAGATGTTCTCCTACCCGCCGTTTACGAGCATGATCCGGCTCGTGGTGCGCGGGCCTGGAGAGAAGGCGGCTGCCGAGTTCGCCGGGCAACTGGCGGAGCGGTTGTCCGAGGCGATCTTGAAGCGCGAAGTCCAGGCCCGGGTGCTCGGCCCGGCTCCCGCCCCGTTCGGCAAGCTCCGCGGCAAGTTCCGCTTTCAGATCCAGGTGCAAGGCCCGGAGAGCGCGAAGCTCCGCGAGGCGGTGGCGGCGGCCACGGCCGATTTCCACGCGCCGGAGGAGATCCAGTGGATCGTGGACGTGGACCCGGTGGACATGCTGTAGAGCTTTCAGCCATCAGCTTTCAGCCGTCAGCTTTCTGATAGCTGAAAGCTGACGGCTGATAGCTTTCGTTCCGTTGGCTACGTTGCGTCGGGCAGATTGTGAATCGGCCCCCAAAGTCCCGGGCCGCGGGAGGTCAGGATTGCCGCGAGGCGGCCGGCGGGGTCAATCGCCGCGATCTCCGCCGTTTCATTGACCTGCGGCAAGTCGGACCGCTCGATCGACTGGCCCGAGCGGACCCGCGCAAGCTCTGCCTCGGATAAAGCGATGCGCGGGAGCATCTCCACGGCCCTCAGCGGTGGCAAAAGACAATCGGTCCAATTCTCACGGGTCAGTGCCGCCGGATCGGCCGCGTCTTCGAGGCGGAAACTGCCCACGGCCGTGCGGACCAGTTGCGACATCACGGCCGCCGTGCCGAGCGACTGGGCCAGGTCGCGCCCTAGCGAGCGGATGTATGTCCCCGACCCGCACTCCACGCGAAGTCTCAGCTCGGGGTAGTTATACGACTCGACCTCCAGGCGATGGACCATCACCGTGCGGGGCGCCAGCTCCACCTGCTTCCCGCGCCGGGCCAGCTCGTAGGCCCGGCGCCCTTGCACCTTAATCGCCGAGAAGGCCGGCGGCCGCTGTTGGATCGGACCCGTCAGTGCGGCGCCTGCCGCCGCGATCTGCTGGAGCGTGGGGACGGGCGGGCTGGACAGCTCAACGACATCGCCGCTCACGTCTTCGGTCGGGCTCGCCCGGCCCAGGAGGAAGACGGCCGCGTAGTGCTTTGTCGTGCGGTGTACGTACTCGATCAGTCGCGTGGCGGCGCCGACACAGACGGCCAACACGCCCGTGGCCAGCGGGTCGAGCGTCCCGGCGTGGCCGGCCTTCACCCGGCCGGCGACCCGGAGCACGCAATCGACCACCTCGCGGGAGGTCATCCCGGAGGGCTTGTTCAGGTTCAGCAGTCCCGAGGGGGGCATAGGGCAGGCAGGGGACCGCGGGCCAGGTAAAACAGCAAGAAGGAGAAGCCTAGGCAAATAGAAATGACTGCAAAATGCAAAATGCAAATTGAAAAATGCAAATTGTCACGTGCGGAGCGTCGTACGCAAGGAGCCGTTTCGCGTCGAGCCTGTGAACGACATCCTACCGGCTCGTAATGTCCACGTCTGCGTTCTTCAATTTGCATTCTGCATTTTTCAATTTGCATTTTGCATTCTCGGCCACCTCCGCGGGCTTCATGGATTACTCGTGTGGTAAACAAACCATGGAGGCCCGCACGGGGAGAGCCGGGGGCGGCCGTGCCCCCTAGCACCAGTGGTGTTGTCGGCAGCAAATGACTAGGATAGTGCAAAGGGGTCTGGCGGCAAGGGAACCGGTCGATGAAGGTGGAGCAGCTCGGGCCGTATCGCATCGTGCGTCCGCTCGGTCGGGGCGGCATGGGTACGGTCTACGAGGGGGTCAACATCGAGACCGACGAGCCCGCCGCCGTCAAGGTCCTCTCCGCCACGCTGGCCGAGGAGCCCGATTTCCGCCAGCGCTTCGAGGTCGAAATCGAGGCCCTGCGCAAGCTCTATCACCCCAACATCGTCCAGCTTTTCGGCTACGGCGAGCAGGACGGCGTGCTGTTTTACGCCATGGAGCTGGTCGAAGGGAGCAGCCTGGAAGACGAGCTCCGCGGCGGCCGCGTCTTTGACTGGCGCGAAGTCGCAGACATCGGGATCCAGACTTGCAGGGCATTGCGCCATGCCCACGATAGGGGGATCATCCACCGCGACGTCAAACCCGCCAACCTCCTCCTTACCAAAGAAGGCAAGGTCAAGCTCTCGGACTTCGGCATCACACGGGTCTTCGGCGGGACGCGGGTGACAACGGCGGGCAATGTTCTCGGGACGGTGGAATACATGGCCCCCGAGCAGGCCGACGCCCGGCCAGTGACGCCCCGCACCGACCTCTACAGCTTTGGTGGGGTGCTCTATTGCCTCCTGACGCGGCGGACTCCGTTTCAGGCCCGATCGCTCCCCGAAATGCTCGAAAAGCACCGCTCGGCCCAGCCGGAGCCGATCCGCCGCTACTGCCGCGACGTGCCGGCCGAGTTGGAGCTGATCGTCTTCCAACTCCTGGAAAAGGACCCCGAAAAGCGGATCGCCAACGCCACTATGGTCTCCCGGCGACTGGAGGCCATGGTCCGGGCATTGTCCGTCACTCCCGATACGATTGAATCGCAGGAGCTCCAGCGCCTGCACCGGGAACTGGACGCCGAGGACGCCGTCGGGCCGATGGCGGCCATGTCGCCCGACGACCTCCCCCAGACCCGGGCCATGACCGACGCGGGAGCCGTGCTCCTGCCGGGCGCAGATAGTCCCACGCGTGCCCTGGAGGGGGCCCCTTCGTCGGTACACACGTCAGCCTTCCTGGTCGGCGACGGGCCGACCCCCGCGGCCCCCCCATCCCCCGAGCCCGAGGCCCGCGAGAGGCCGGCGCCTCCCACCGGCCGGTTCGTCGCTGTTGCCGAAGAAGACCTGGACCGGGTGGAGCCGGCCGAGCCGCTCGGCCATCCTCTGATTTCGCTGCAAACGTGGATCCTGGCGGCTGCGCTGTTGATCACGGGCCTGACGGCCCTGTACCTGCTTCAGCCGCCGTCGGCCGACGCCTTGTATGCGAGGATCCAGGCGGCAACCGCCGACGGGACGATCGAGTCCTTGCAGAACGCCGAGCCCAAGATCGACGAGTTCTTGCACCGCTTTTCCGGCGACTCGCGCTACGGCTTGCAGTGCGACCAGTTGCGCCAGTACCAGCGCGAGGTAGACCTCTACCGCCTGCAGCGGCGCCTGGAGCGGCGGGCCAAGGGGGACAGCAACGTCGCGAGGCTCTTGCCGATCGAAAGGGCCTACCTGGAGGCAGTCAACCAATCCGCGCTCGACGCCGATCGCGGTCTGACGAAGCTCCAGGCCCTGGTGGACTTGTACCAGGACCGGAAGGACCTCTCCGGCCCGGCCGGTCAATGCCTCGAACTCGCCCGGCGCCAGCTTCGGGACCTCCGCAAGCAGGTCGACAAGGCGGCCTCCGAATCCCGGGCCGAGGTGGAGCAGCGTCTTGCGGCGGCCGAAGAACTCCGGCCCACCAACCCCGCTGCCGCCCAGGCCATCTGGAACGCCGTGATCGTGCTCTACCGCGACAAACCCTGGGCCGCTGAGGCCGTGGCCCACGCCCGCAAGGCCCTGGACACGCAGGCTACGAAGAAGGAAACTCAGAAGTGAGAAGCCGGGCGGGTGGCGAAAAGAAATCCGAAGCACGAATCCCGAAATCCGAAACAAATCCCAATTCCCAAATGTAAAATGACAGAAACGCCGGCAGACTGATTTGTTTGGAGCCTTCGGGCTTGGAGTTTCGAGTTTGTTTCGGATTTCGACATTCGGATTTCGGATTTGAGCTAAAGATTATGGATCCACAATCGCACTTTGGCCAAGGCGGCTTTCCCTCAACGCGGCTCCGCCGCTTGCGCTACCATCCGGCATTGCGCCGCATGGTCCGCCAGACGCGGCTGGCGCCCGCCCAGTTGATCTTGCCGCTGTTCGTCCGGCCGGGAGAGAACGTCCGCCGAGAGATTGCCTCCATGCCCGGCAATTTCCAGCTCTCGCCGGACCTGCTGGTCGACGAGGCACGCCAGGCGGCCTCGCTCGGGCTGGGCGGCGTCCTCCTCTTCGGCATCCCCGCCGAAAAGGACCCGCAAGGCAGCGACGCCATGAGCGACTTCGGCATCATCCCCCAGGCCGTCCGGGCCGTCAAACAGGCGGTCCCGGAATTGCTCGTGGTCACGGACGTCTGCTTTTGCGAGTACACCAGCCACGGGCACTGCGGGGCGCTTTGCGAGATCGGCCCGCGCGTGGACGTCGACAACGACGCGACGCTGGCCATGCTCGGCCATCAGGCCGTGGCCCACGCCCGGGCCGGGGCCGACGTGGTCGCGCCCAGCGGGATGATGGACGGCATGGTCGGGGCGATCCGGCAACGGCTGGACGGTGCGGGGTTCAGCCACGTGCCGATCCTGAGCTATGCGGCCAAGTATGCCAGCGCGTTTTACGGGCCGTTCCGCGACGCGGCGGAGAGCGCCCCGCGCTTCGGCGACCGCCGCAGCTACCAGATGGACCCGGCCGCCGATCCGGGGCTGGCCCTGCGCGAGGTCGAGCTCGATCTGGCCGAAGGGGCCGACATGGTGATGGTCAAGCCGGCCCTGGCGTATCTGGACATCATCCGCCTGGTCCACGACAACTTTCCGGGCGTGCCGCTGGCAGCCTACAACGTCTCCGGCGAATACAGCATGATGAAGGCCGCTGCCCAGCGCGGCTGGCTGGACGAGAAGGCGGTCGCGATGGAATCGCTCTTGGCCATGCGCCGGGCCGGGGCCGGGATCATCCTCACGTACTGGGCCAAAGACGTGGCCCGGTGGCTCGAATAGCAGGTTCCAGAGGGGGATCGCACCACAAAGGCACAAAGACACGAAGTGAGAATTGAGAATCTTCGTGTTCTTTGTGCCTTTGTGGTCAATCGCTCGCGGTGTTTTGGCCCTTGGAGATGGTTCTGATGACGCCAAACCGAGTTTTGGATTTCCGCAGCGATACCGTCACGCGCCCCACGCCCGCCATGCGCTCCGCCATGGCCGCGGCCGAGGTGGGCGACGACGTCTTCGGCGACGACCCCACCGTCCAGCGGCTCCAGCGCCGCGTCGCCGAGATGCTCGGCAAGGAGGCGGCGCTCTTGGTTCCCTCCGGCACCATGTCCAACCTGATCGGCGTGCGCCTGCACTGCAAGCCCGGGGACGAGATGATCTGCGAGGCCGGTGCCCACGTCTACAACCACGAGCAGGGCGGCTACGCCCAGCTCAACGGCGTGGCCGTCCGCCCCGTTGAGGGCGACCACGGCGTCATGACCGTCGCGCAGCTTGAAGCCCTGATCCGCCCGGACAATGCCCATTACGTCCGCACCCGGCTCCTGTGTATCGAAAACACGCACAA
>CAYGZI010000221.1:0-8610 GCA_964354245.1 uncultured Planctomycetaceae bacterium | reverse complement strand
AAGAAGATCCTCGCGGCCGACCCGTTCCAGACGATCGACCAGGATGGCGTGGGCCAGTTGATCCGGATGGCGGTCGAGAAGGGGCGCAAGACCCGCGGCGACCTGAAGATCGGCATCTGCGGGGAGCAGGGGGGCGACCCGGCCTCGGTCGAGTTCTGCTTCAAGACGGGTCTGAACTACGTGAGCTGCTCGCCGTTCCGGGTGCCGATTGCCCGGCTGGCGGCGGCCCAAGCGGCGATCAAGGCCAAGTAGCACGGGCATCTTGCCTGTCGCCGAGTAAGACGACTTTCAAGTCGTCCCAGCAACGTAAGACGACTTTCAAGTCGTCCCAGCAACGTAGGACGACTTTCAAGTCGTCCCAGCAACGTTGGACGACTTAAAAGTCGTCCTACAGCGTCGTGGGATGGCCGGATAGCAGATCGCGACGCCAGCAGGTATAATTCAGGGAGTCAGCTTCCCTGCGACAACGGGGGCCCCATGACCTTGACCATTGACCTTCCGCCCGAATTGGAGGAGGCGTTGCGGCTCCAGGCGGCCCAGACCGGACAGGATCTGGGCGCTCTGGTGATCCAGGCCGTACGAGAGAGGATTGCGCGGGCCCGCCCGTTCGACGAGGTTTGCGCCCCATTCGCTCAAGCCGTCAAAGCCTCCGGTGTCAGCGAAGAGGAATTTGACCGCTTCTTCGAGGAGACCCGGGATGAGGTGTGGCGCGGGAAGCGGGGCCGCGCCTCATGACGCCGCGTGCGGTCTTTGACTGCACGGTTTTCCTTCAAGGGGCGGCAAGACCCGCCGGGCCGGCCGCTGCATGCCTCCGTCTGGTGGACGATGGCCAGGTGACGCTCTGTATCAGCGCGGAGATACTGGCCGAGTTGCGGGACGTGCTGAGCCGCCCCAAGACGCAACGCAGGTTTCCGGGGTTGTCCGCCGACTGGGTGAAGTCCTTCGTGAGCAACGTCGAACTGAAGGGGCTGCTTTTCGGGGAGGTTCCTCATGCGGTCGCCCTAGAGCGCGACCCGAAGGATGAGCCCTATATCAACTTGGCGATTGCCGCCGGAGCCAAGTACCTCGTCACCCGGGACTTGGATCTTCTCGACCTGATGAAGGACGACAGTTTCCGACAGCGCTTCCCGGCGTTGCTCATCCTGGAGCCGCCGGCGTTTCTCCGCGAGTTTGCGCCGCGCACGCCGCCTGTGTCATGAACGTCAAGGCGCAGTTCTCCCTTTCCCTACGTCACTTCGTCTCTGAATGGCGCCCCACGGTCCCGAGGTGGTGCGCCCCGTGCGCACCGGATCTGTGCCATTTTGGTCTCGCGCGTCTGGGTGGCGGCGACCCCGACCTACGGAGATGCTGCTTTCGCCCAATCGGCAGCGGCTGAAGTCGGAGAGTCTCATTGCGGAAGATGTGCCTGGTGCGCGGGCGATTCTGTGCAGGCACGGCGTTGCGGGCCTCGATAACGTGACGTAGGCACTCAGTGGGCCTGGTCCGGCTCCAGACTGTGAGTTGCCGTAGAGTCACGTTGTCAGTCGAGGTGCGCCATGGTTGGCCATACAAGCAGACGACCGATTCACGGACGATGGTGCGCGCTTGCGGCGCTGTCAGCTTGCCTCTTGAGTCTGCCGCCCAGGGCGTTTCCGGCCGAGCCGCCTCTGCCGCCGGACTTCGACCGCCCGGCCGCCGGGGACCCCGCCGCGCAGGCAAGCGGCGGCCGCGGGATCCTGGACCTCGACATCGAGCAGCTCGCCAAGACCGACGTCGTGGTCCGCTCTCTGGACATGGAAGTCACGTCAGTGGCCCGCGAAAAGAGCACGGTCGGCCACTCTCCCGCCGCCGTGTTTGTCGTCACCCCCGAGATGATCCGCCGCAGCGGCGCCACTTCCGTCCCGCAAGTCTTGCGCATGGTGCCGGGCATGGACGTGGCCCGGATCAGCACCGACAGTTGGGCAGTCTCGGCGCGGGGATTCAACGGCCGGTTCGCCAACAAGCTGCTGGTGCTCATCGACGGGCGCACGGTCTACACGCCGGTGTTTTCCGGGGTCCACTGGGACATGCAGGACGTCCTTCTGGAGGACGTGGAGCGGATCGAGGTGATCCGCGGTCCGGGTGGGACGCTGTGGGGGGCCAACGCGGTCAATGGCGTGATCAACATCATCACCAAGTCGGCCCAAGACACCCAGGGGGCGTACGCCACGGCGGGCGGCGGGACCGAAGAGCGGGCCACCGATGCGGTGCGCTACGGCGGCCGCTTCGGCGAGAACCTATCCTGGCGCGTCTATGGGAAACACTACGAGCGGGATGGGGGGGCCTGGACAAACGACGCTTTCGGAGGGGCCCACGACGACGGTCGCCAAGGCCGCGTGGGCTTCCGGATGGACTGGGACCCCGGCGGCGCGAAGAGCGACCTGGTCACGGTCCAGGGCGAACATTACGTCGGGGCATCGGGAATCGCGGACTTTCGCACGCAAACTCTGCCCCCTTTCACGGTTCCCGTCATTGGCGACGACCGCATCACCGGACAGCACCTGCTGACGCGATGGACGCACACCTACGACAAAGACCGGGACTGGTCGCTCCAGGCGTACTACGACGAGTATTTGCGCGACGGCCCCACGTTTTTCGAGATGGTCGAGACTTGGGACCTCGATTTCCAGCGGCGTTTCCCGCTGAGCGAGCGGCAGCACATCGTCTGGGGCATCGGATTCCGCCTGATGCAGGATGATCTCCGTGGGCCCGATCCGTTTACGCTCACGGCGATTCCCGGCCAACGGCAGACGACCCTGGCGAGCGGATTCGTTCAAGATGAGGTGACGCTCATCGAGGACCGTCTGACCTGGACGGTCGGCACGAAGCTCGAAGACAACTCGTACACGGGGCTGGAGGTGCAACCCGGCACGCGGCTCCTGTGGACCCCCGACCGGCGCCATTCGATTTGGGGGGCGATCTCGCGGGCCGTCCGGACCCCGTCGCGCATCGACGACGACTTATTCTTCACGGCGGGGCCGCCGTTCGTGCCGGGATTCCTGCGAGTGACCGGGAACCGCGGGTTTGTCTCGGAGGACATGATCGCCTACGAGACCGGATACCGCGGGCAAATGACCGACAAGTTCGCATGGGACGTCGCGGTTTTCTACAACGTGTACGATCACCTCAGGACGTTGGTCTACGGGACTCCGTATGTCGAGTTCGTGCCGCCTCCGCCCCACGCGGTCCTTCCGGCCAGGTTCGGCAACGGCGCCGGCGGAGAGGGCTACGGGGTCGAGCTGGGGGCAGATTGGGAGGTCTCGGACCGCTGGCGCGTCCACGGCGCGTACACCTTTCTGCGGCTCCACCTTCATGGCGACCCTTTCCTCGACCCAGCCACGGAAGGGGCCAGCCCTCAGCATCAGGTCTACCTGCGCTCGTCCTGGGACTTGGGACGCCACGTGGAGTTCGACCTCATGGCCCGCTACGTAGACGACCTTCCCGCACTGGATGTGCCGGCCTACCTGAGCATGGATCTCCGCCTCGGCTGGCGGCCCACCAAGCAGTGGGAGCTGGCCGTGGTGGGGCAGAATCTCCTCGAGAGGAGCCATCGCGAGTACAACGCCGAACTGATGTCTCGCGCGCAGGCCACTGCCGTGGAACGAGGCGTATACGGGACCATTACGTGGCGCCATTAGAAGCCATATTCTCCGCAGGCGGCAATCCGCAATCGCCGCATCTGACCGCCACGCCGGTCCGCCGAGCGAAGATCGCGGCGCGGTGCCGGGCCGCGGCGCGGGCCGTGTGGGTGCTGGGCGTGGCGCTGGCGGCGTCCTCCGCCCGGGCCCAGCCGGACGAAGCCCTGGAGATCAACCGCGAATACGCGATCAAGGCCGCATATCTCTACAACTTCGGGCGCTACGTCGAGTGGCCTGCCGAGTCCTTCAAGGACGGCCAGGCCCCGTTCGTCATCGGCATCTTGGGGCCGGATCCGTTCGGGGCGCTGCTGGACGAAATCGCGTCGGGCAAGAGAGTTGAAGGACGCCGGATCGTCGTCCGCCGATTCCCGTCCATGAGCAACTACGTGCCTTGCCACATCCTCTTCGTTCCCGCGGCGGCGGGCCCCGACGAGAAGGCCGCGGCACTGGCGAAGACGCGCGGGGGGAGCGTCCTCCTGGTGGGCGACGAGCCGGGGTTTGCCCGGCAGGGCGCCGCGATCGGTTTCTACCTGGAGGCGAATCGCGTGCGGTTCGAGATCAACGCCGAGGTCGCCAAGCGACATCGCTTGAGAATCAGCTCCAAGCTGCTCAGCTTGGGGAGAATTGTAGGAGGAGAGTGAGCGACCATGGTGCGCGTGCGCTCCTTCAGACACCTTTCGATCAACGCGAAGCTCCGCCTCCTGGTCTTGGTGGCCGGCGGGGTGCCCTTGCTGCTGTCCTCCATCTTCCTCGTGTTCAACGAGGTCAACCTGATCCGCTCCTCGAAGATCCGGCAACTGGCGGCTCTGGCCAAGGTCCTCGGCTCCAACAGCACGGCGGCCCTGACCTTCGACGATCCCGCAGCCGCCCGGGAGATCCTGTCTTCGCTCAGCTCGCAGCCCGACGTGGAGTTCGCGTGTCTTTACGACGCCAAGGGCCGGGTCTTCGCCACCTACGCGACCGAGCAGGGACGCGACTTCTCCCCCCTCCCGCCCGAGGAGAACGAGGACTACTCGGAGTCGGAAGGCCACCTGCACGTCCTCCATCCGGTGATCCACGACGGCGAGAGGATCGGCACGGTGTTTCTCCGCGATTCCATGAGCGACCTCCGCAAGCAACTGGTCCGCAACGCGGCCACCGTGGCGATGGTGATGGCCGTGGCGTTCGGGGCGGCGATTGCTTTGTCCAGCCGGCTCCAACGGACCATCTCCCGTCCGATCCTGACTTTGGCGCATGCCGCCCAGACGATCTCCGAACGCGGCGACTACTCCATCCGCGTTTCCAGGGAGGCCAACGACGAGCTGGGCACCCTCTTCGACGAATTCAACGCCATGCTCGCTCACATCCAGCGCGGCGAGACGGAGTTGCACGAGGCGCACGGCCAACTGGAGGCCCGCGTCGCCGAGCGGACCCGGCAGCTTTCGGAAGCCAACGCCGAGCTGAGCCGCGAGGTCGCCGAGCGCATCCGGACGGAAGACCAGTTGCAGGCCACGCAGGAGGAGTTGCTGCGGACCGCGCGCCGCGCCGGCATGGCGGAAGTCGCCACCGGAGTGCTGCACAACGTGGGCAACGTGCTCAACAGCGTCAACGTCTCGGCGACGCTGGTCGCCGACCGGCTGCGCAACTCGAAGCTCTCGGACCTCCGCCGGTCCGTCGATCTGATGAACGGGCACGCCGCCGACCTGGGGGACTTCATCTCCCGGCACCCGCAAGGGAAGCAGCTTCCGGCGTTCCTGGAGCTGGTCTCGGGGCACTTGAGCCGGGAGCGAGACGCGGTGCTCAAAGAGCTGCTCTCGCTGACCAAGAATATCGACCACATCAAGACGATCGTGTCCATGCAGCAGTCCTACGCCGGCGTGGCGGGGGCCGTCGAGAGCGTCTCCCTGGCCGGTCTCCTCGACGACGCGCTGGAGATCAACGCCTCGTCGTTCGGAAAGCACCGGATCGAGGTGCTCCGCGACTACGCCGAAGTGCCGCCCGTCCGCGTCGACCGGCAAAAGCTCCTCCAAATCCTCGTCAACCTCGTCACGAACGCCAAGGACTCGCTGGCCGAATGCGACTGCCCGAAACGGACCCTCGTGGCCCGCATCCGGAGAGACGTACAAAACGGAAACCCGCAGAACAAAGTTCTCATCGACATCGTCGATAGCGGCGTAGGAATCGCCGGAGACAACCTGACCCGGGTCTTCTCTCACGGCTTCACGACCAAGAGGCACGGCCACGGGTTCGGCTTGCACGCCTCCGCGATCGCCGCAAGAGAACTCGGCGGCGGCTTGACCGTTTGCAGCGACGGCCCGGGCCGCGGCGCCGCGTTCACCCTGGAACTCCCCTTAGACCCCTTGAAGGCCCCACCATGAGCGACACTTCCCCCATCCGCATCCTGGTGATCGACGACCAGGGATCGATTCACGAGGACTTCCGGAAGATCATCGTCGCGGAAGAGGACGACGGAGCGGTGCTCGCCGCCGCGGCCGCGCTGTTCGGCGACGCGGCCCCCCCGCTGGAACCCGGCGAGCGGTTCGCGGTCGATTCGGCCCGCCAGGGGGAAGAAGGGCTCGCCATGGTCGAGCAGGCCCTGCGCGAAAACCGTCCTTACCCCGTCGCGTTCGTGGACGTCCGCATGCCGCCCGGCTGGGACGGCGTCGAGACCATCCGCCGCATCTGGCAGGTGGACCCCGAGCTCCTCGTCGTCCTTTGCACCGCGTATTCCGACCACACGTGGGAGGACATCGTGCGCCAGCTCGGCAGCACCGATCATCTCCTGATCCTCAAGAAGCCGTTCGACAACATCGAAGTCCGCCAGTTGGTCGTCGCCCTGACCAAGCGCTGGCACCTGGCCCGCCAGGCCACGCTCACGCAAAAACAGCTTGAAGCCATGGTCGCCGCCCGCACCCGCGACGTCGAGCTGCGCTCCCGCGCGCTGGAAGAGGCGACCGGGGAGCTGCGGGCCGCCAATGCGCAGCTCGAGACCGCGCGCCGCGCCGCCGAAGAGGCCAACCGCGCCAAGAGCGAATTCCTGGCCAACATGAGCCACGAGATCCGCACGCCCATGACCGCGATCCTCGGCTTCGCCACGCTCCTCCGCGAAGACGACCGCGGCCACGCGGACCCGCAGGGCCGAGAGGAGTTCGTCGAAGCCATTATCCGCAACGCCGAACACCTGCTGCGGATCCTTAACGACATTCTCGACATCTCGAAGATCGAAAGCGGCAGACTGGAGGTCGAGCGGGTCCGCTGTCCGCTGGGCCAGATCGTGTCCAACGTGCTCGCCCTGACGGCCCCCCAGGCCGCGGTCAAAGGCCTGTCCTTGACAGTCGAATCCTTCGGCCCGATTCCCGAGACGATCGTCACCGATCCCGTGCGCCTGGAACAGATCCTCCTGAATCTCGTGGGAAACGCCGTCAAGTTCACCCGCACCGGGACGATCCGCCTTGCCCTCCGGCTGGTCACCGACGAGGACCGCCCGCAATTGGAGATCCAAGTGATCGATCCGGGCATCGGGATCGCCCCCGAGCAGGCCGCCAAGCTCTTTGAACGCTTTGTCCAGGCCGACAGCTCCACCACGCGCCACTACGGCGGCACGGGCCTGGGATTGACTATCTCTCGGGGGCTGGCCCGGATGCTGGGCGGCGACGTCGCCGTGCAAAGCGTCCCCGGACAAGGCAGCACCTTCACCGTGAGGATCGAGAGCGGTCCTCTGGCGGGCGTCGTCATGCTGCGCGACATCCCGCACGCCCTGGCCCTCAAGTCCGTCCCCCCCCAGCCCCAGCCCGCGCGGCTGACCGGGCGCATCCTGCTGAGCGAAGACTCGCCGGACAACCAGCGGCTCATCTCGCTTATCCTCACCAAGGCGGGCGCCGAAGTGACGGTCGCCGAGAACGGTCAGGTCGCGTACGAAAAGGCCACGGCGGCGCTGGCCGAAGGCGCGCCGTTCGATCTGATCCTCATGGACATGCAGATGCCGGTCCTCGACGGATACGACGCGACTCGCCGGCTTCGCGCCGAGGGCTACTCCCTGCCGATCGTCGCCCTGACGGCCCACGCAACGACCGACGATCGGGAAAAATGCCTATCCCTGGGCTGCAACTACTACATCCCCAAGCCCATCGACCGCAACGAGTTGCTCGTCACCGCCGCCGGATTCCTCTCGCCGACGTGCGCACCGGCGGGCCAGGCAACGGTCCACGCCGACTAGGACGGTCTATCCCCCCAAGCCGAGTTGCCGTTTGACTTCATCCAGCGGGATGGTCTCGGACTGTTTGGCGCGGTGGTCAAGCAACGCCATCAGCTTCGCGTTGCGCCGCGTCCGGACGAGTTCCTCGTCGAAGTCATCGACGGCGGTGACCATGAACTCCGTGCCATCGGCCGTCCGCACGAGGATGTCTTCTTGCCGTGCCTGCTCCAACAGCGCATTCACTTCCGCTGCCTGGGGTGGGACGGTGATTGTTTTCATAGCTCGTACTCCTCGCCGTGGACAAACAGCTTGCTGCCCTGCTTGTAGCCGACGGCCTCGATTCTGACCACGGCGGTGGACCCCATGGCATTCTACCCGACCACCGTCTGAAGCATCAACGTGCTACCCCGGTGAATTCCCCGCCGCTTCGCGGTATTCTGAAAGGTTCCAGGCTTTCGCTTGTGTATTCTTTTGGAGCCAGCCGTATGGAGGAGATCCCCAAGACCCGGGCGAGCCTGCTGGTCCGCATCCGCAACCCGCAGGACGACCAGGCCTGGGCGGAGTTCGTGGGACTCTACGAGCCCGTGGTCTACCGCATCGCCCGCCAGAGGGGGTTCCAGGACGCCGATGCCCGGGAGCTGACCCAGGACGTGCTGGTGGCCGTGGCCTCGGCCATCGAGCGATGGGAGCCGGACCCGGCACGGGGGAAGTTCCGCACCTGGCTATTCCGCATCGCGCGGAACCTGAGCATCAACCTCCTGGCCAGCCGGCGGCGCCATG
>CAYGZI010000220.1:0-8622 GCA_964354245.1 uncultured Planctomycetaceae bacterium | reverse complement strand
ATGGTGGTGGTCTTCTCCTTTGGGGCGGCGGCCCTCGTGTCCCTGGCGGAACGGCCGTTGCTCGACGGGTGGGCCCAGGCGCAATACGGCGATAGCCCGCAGATCTCCGATCCCGAGTTGCAGCACGGACTCATTGTCGTGCTGGCTGCGGACCCCAGTCTGCCGACGCTGGCGCTCTGTTTCCTGGCGGCCGTGGTCGTCGCCCCCATTGCCGAGGAGTTCTTCTTTCGCCTGCTGGTGCAGGGATGGCTGGAGAAATGGGAACGGCGATTCCGGCGGCGCATCCCTGCGCTGCGGACGCTCTTCCCGGGATTATTCTCGGTTTTGATCTCGTCGGCGATTTTTGCCCAAGGACACTATCGCACGGCGGAGAAGCCGGACGCCGTCCAGTCGTTTCACGCGATGGTCGTCACGTCGCTGGCGTTTACGCTGACGGTGGTCTTTGGAATCGCTTTGGTGACGCTCCACAGCGGTGCCACGCGCCAGGACCTCGGCTTGGTGCCCGCCAAGTTTTGGGCCGACGTGCGTACGGGCCTGGTCGCAGCCTTGGCGGTCCTGTTGCCCATTTATCTCCTGCAAGACCTCTTTCAACGATTGGTGCAGTACCTTGTCGAGAGGTCGGTTTTGCCGCAGCAGGTGGCCGCGGACCCGGTTCCCATCTTCTTCTTCGCGGCGGCCCTGGGGTTTCTCTACTGCCGCACGCACCGGATCGTGCCTGCCATCACGCTGCACGTGGCCTTGAATCTCAGCAGCCTGCTCATGGCGTGGTTCGCCGTCCATCCGTAGCACAGCCGGCGACCGCCCGATATAATCCGATTCTCGATTGCTGATAGCTCTCCAAAAGGAGCCACTCCATGCCCATCGGTTTCGGGATTGTCGGTTGCGGGATGATTTCGCACTTTCACGCCCGGGCGATTGCCGACGTGCCCGGCGCCAAGCTCATCGCCTGCTTCGACCGGGTCCCGGCGGCGGCCGAGCGCTTGGCGGCGGCCGCCGGCTGCAAGGCATATTCCAGCCTCACTGCGATGCTGGCCGATCCGGAAATCCACGCGGTGACCGTCGCCACGCCCAGCGGGGCCCACTGGGAGCCCGCCGTCGCAGCGGCCAGAGCCGGCAAGCACGTGATCGTCGAGAAGCCCCTGGAGATTACGCTCCGCCGCTGCGACCAGATCATCGAGGCCTGCCGCAAGGCCGGCGTGGTCCTTTCCACCATCTTCCCGTCGCGCTTCCACCACTCCAGCGTCCAACTGAGGCAAGCCGTGGATCAAGGCCGTTTTGGACGCTTGACTGTGGGCGACGCCTATGTGAAGTGGTACCGCACCCAGCAGTACTACGACAGCGGCGCCTGGCGCGGAACCTGGGAGCTGGACGGCGGCGGTGCACTGATGAATCAAGCCATCCACAGCGTCGATCTCCTGGCCTGGCTCGTGGGGCCCGTGGCCGAGGTCAGCGCCCTGACCGGCCTCTTGGCCCACGAGCGGATCGCAGTCGAAGACGTGGCCGTGGCCGCCGTGCGCTTTGCCAACGGGGCGCTGGGCGTCATCGAGGCGAGCACCGCGATCTATCCGGGGTACCTCAAGCGGATCGAGCTGCACGGCACGGCCGGATCCGCGGTCATGGAAGAAGAAGACATCGTGAAGTGGGACTTTGCCAAGAAGAAGTCACCGGATGATGCGATCCGGGAGAAGATGGCCCAACGGGTCAGCGGCGGGGGCGGGGCCGCGGACCCCGCCGCCATCGGCCACCACGGCCACGCCCGGCAGTTCCGCGACGTGCTCCGGGCCATCAAGAAAGGCCAGCCGCCGTCTATCGACGGCCCCGAGGGCCGCCGCTCCGTGGAGATCATCCTGGCCATCTACAAGTCGGCGGAGACCGGCCGGACGGTGGAGTTACCCCTGAAGGCAGATCCGGTGCTGAAAGCCCGCAAGACCGGGGTCGGCGGGCTGGGGGAAAGAAACTCTGAGAAACAACGAGACTGCACAGGATGAAATCCTTTGAGGACAACCGCGTTCTCCGCCAGCCACTCACGCCGGGGCTCCTCAGCACGGTACGCGTGATTGGCGAGTTCAAGGGGAAGCAGGACCTGTGGCGAGAGCGGTTCCCCGACGTCCTCAAGCGGCTGCAAGAGGTGGCGATCATCCAGTCCACGGAGTCGTCCAATCGAATCGAGGGCGTGACGGCCGCGCCGGATCGGCTCCGGGACCTAATGGCACAGAAGACCACGCCGGCCAACCGCTCCGAAGAGGAGATCGCCGGCTACCGCGACGTACTGGCGACCATCCACGCCGCCCATGAGCACGTGAAGCTGAAGCCTGGCGTCATCCTCCAGTTTCACCGCGACCTATACAAATTCTCGGCGGAGCCGGGTGGGCACTGGAAGCAGGTAGACAACGAAATCGCTGACGTTCACCCGGACGGCACGCGCACTACCCGGTTCCGGTGCGTACCGGCCGTGCTAACGCCCGATTGGATGGAGCGGCTGGCCGCGGACTTCCATCGCCTCTGGCAGCAGGAGGCCGTTGAGCCGCTCCTCTTGATTCCCGCCTTCATCCTGGATTTTCTGTGCATCCATCCTTTCCGCGACGGCAACGGCCGTATGGTGCGGCTGCTGACACTCCTCCTCCTGTACGAGGCCGGCTACGAGGTGGGCCGGTACGTCAGCTTGGAGCGGATCATCGAGGAGTCCAAGGAGTCGTACTACGACAGTCTGAGGGCCTCCAGCCAGGGCTGGCACGAGGGCCGGCACGACCTCTCGCCCTGGCGAGATTATCTCCTGGGGACCATCGTGGCAGCGTACCGGGAACTGGAGCGACGAACGGAATTGGTCACGGCAGCCCCAGGGGCCAAGCGGGCAATGGTCCGAGACGCCATCGAACACATGGTGCGCCAGTTCACCGTCGCGGAACTGGAAGATGCCTGCCCCACCGTAGGAAGGGATACGATCCGCTCCGTGCTAAACGACATGCGAGGCCAGGGGGAGGTCGAGTGCCTGGGCAAGGGCCGCTGGGCCAAGTGGAGACGCATTGTGTGATTCTGTGTCCAATGTGGTAGTGGAACGCCTGACAATACCACATTGAGCCGATAAGCCCTACATTGAGAGTGAAACGGGTTGGACGGAGAAACACCTTACGGATAAACAGGTTACGTCACCAAGAAAGGGGCTGCCCGCCGGCTTCAATGCAGTAATGGGCTGGCCTCCATTGACGATAACCACGGAGATTGACGAAATGCTCCCCCTCTTCCGGACAGATACGGTCGGGATGAGGGCGGGACGTGGAACAGGAATGCGTCTGGAGAAGGTCGGCGTGAAATGAGGCAGTGGATGGGCTTTCATTACCGCGTTTCTGCCCGTTTACCGCGTTTGCAGAACCGCTCTTGGCCGCCGGGCCCCTTCCTGAGAAAATGCCTCACCCCATCGGGTGTGGTCTTCCAAGGAGGGAGTCTCCCGTGCGTCCGAGTCAGGTCGTAGACTACCTGGTTTACCTCGTCGTTCGCATCTTCATCTGCCTTGTCCAGACGGTGCAAAGCCAGACGAGCCGGCGTCTGGCCCGGGGGTTCGCCTGGCTGATGGGCGACCTTCTTGGAATCCGCCGCGGCGTGGTCGACGACAATCTCCGCCACGCATTCCCCGAACTCTCTCCGGCCGAGCGCAAACGCATGGCCCGACGCATGTGGGAGCACCTCCTCGTTCTGGTGTACGAGGTGGCCCACGCCTCGCGCAAGATCCATCAGACCAACTGGCGGCGATACGTCCGCCTGAAGGGCATGGACCGCGGCGTGCGGCTCTTGCTCGGGGCGCGGCCCACCGTCATCGTCACGGCCCATTTCGGCAATTTCGAGATCGGCGGCTACATGCTGGGCCTCCTCGGGTTCCCCAGCTTCACGGTGGCCCGGAACCTCGACAACCCCTATCTGGACCGGTTCGTCGGCCGGTTCCGCGGCGCCTCCGGCCAGTACATGATCCCCAAGAACGGCGGCTACGAGCAGATCCTCCAGGTGCTGGCCGCCGGGGGCACGATGGCCTTCCTGGCCGACCAATATGCCGGCCCCAAGGGCTGCTGGGTGGAGTTCTTCGGGCGCCCGGCCTCGGCCCACAAGGCCATCGCGCTGCTGGCCCTGGAGCACGATGCCCCGATCATGGTCTGCTCGGCCCGGCGATTGGAACGGCCGCTCCAGTTCGAGGTGACGCTCTCGGCGGTTGCCGATCCCCGGGAAGCGGGCGGTGAGGCCGCCGGCGTGCGCCAGTTGACGCAGTGGTACACCAGCCAGGTGGAACGGATGATCCGCCAGGCCCCGGATCAGTACTGGTGGCTGCACCGGCGGTGGAAAGCCCCCCCACCTTCCCGATCGGGCCGGCTGAGCAAGGCGGCGTGAGCCAAAAAGCCGCGACCGTTGGTCGCGCCGAATCGAACCGCCACCGTTGGTCGCGCCGGGCGGGACCGCGACCAACGGTCGCGGCTTTATGAACCGCGGGCCCGCGACATCCTCCGGCCGTCAACGGGCATCCAAATCCTTCCGGTAGATCGTCCCGTGGCCGATCGTGCGGAAGCCGAGCTTGCCGAACAAGGCGATCCCCGCAGCGTCCCCTTCGTCGGTCTGGGCCTCGACCACCGCCACGCCTTGACCGGCCAAGACGCGGATCGCCTCTGCAAGCAGAAAGGTGGCAAGCCCTTGGCGGCGATGCTGCGGCTCGACCTCCAACTCGATCACCCCCGCCGCTCGGCCGGAGGGTGAGTTGCCGGCCAGGTCCATGGCCCGGACCACGGCACGGGCCAACGGCTCGCCGCCTCCTCGCGGGAGCAGCTCGAAGAGCGTCAGGTCGAAGTCGCCCGTGGTGCATGCCTCCCACCAGTTCCGCGCCGCCGGGTCCACGATCACCTGGACCATCGTCCTGCGCCGGAACTGGACTTGCTGCCGGTCGGGCGGCAGCCGGTAGTCGCTCAGCTCGCGGCGCAAGATCGCGGTCCGGCCCGCTTCCTGGAATCCGCGGGCCCGCAGCGCACTGCCGGCAACCAGGTCCGAGTCCAAGACCCCGGCCAGATCGCATCCGCCGTAGAGCCCCAGATAGAACGGACTCCGCGGACGGACCGCGCCTCCGTACACCACCTCGGCGCCGCGGAGGCGCAGGTACTCCTCGCACCGCTCGACGAGCCCAGCGGCGACTTCGGCCTCGGGGCAGTCCGGCCGCACGCAGACCACGCAGATCACGCCCGTTGCGCGAGAAATCGCGGTCTGCCGCTCATCGGGGCCGAAAGAGGCGTGGGTAAAGCCGAGGGGCCGCTCGTCGTCCAGGGCCAGAATCAGCCCCTCGTAGTCGAAATGGAGCTTGCCAAAGACGAGCTGCTCCAGCAGCGCAACCGACACCGGTTGCAGGAAGCCGCATTGCCCGGCGCGGCTCCGCCACAGGGCGCAAACCAGCGGGGGATCCGTGTTCCGGAATGTGCGGTAGCGGAGCATTCCCAATGCCGCAACGTCAGCGGTTTACGGGACTTTCCAACCCTTCGCGGCCATCAGGGCATCGAGTTCCGCCTTCAGCCGCGCCAAGACCTCCTCGTAGCCGAATGCCCCCAGGGTCGCGCTGCCACGCTTCAGATTCACGTGCTTCGGACCGCACCAGAGGCCCAGGTCCGCCTCATCGGTCTCCCCCGGACCGTTCACCCGGCACCCCATCACCGCAATGGTGATCGGAAAGTGCGCGGCATACGCCGTCAGATCCCGGACCCGGTGGGCCAACTCCACGAACGCCTCGTTCTCCACCCGCGAGCAGCTCGGGCAACTGATGATGTTCAACCCGCGGCCGCCCGTCTCCACATCGCGCAACAGATGCCCGGCGGCGACGTCCGCGAGGATCTGCCGCCCCGCTTGGACCTCCTCGTGCTTGCGGGCATTGGGGACGGTCAGCGACACGCGGATCGTGTCGCCGATCCCGCGGGCCAGCAGGGGCTCCAAGGCAATCCGCGTCTTCCGGATCCCCTCGGGCGGCATCCCCGCCTCAGTAACGCCCAGGTGCAAAGGCACTTCGGGCCGCTGGGCCGCGAAACGCACGTTCGCCTCGACCACCTTGGCCGGATCGGAGTCCTTCAGCGAAACGCAGTATCGCACAAACCCGAGATTCTCCAGCAGCTCGCAGTGCTCAAGAGCACTGGCTAGCATCGGGCCGATGGAATCCTCGGCGGGGAACTTCTCCCGCATCGCCGGGTCCACGGAGCCGCAATTGACCCCGACCCGCAAGGCACAATCGTGCTGCACCGCCGCATCCGCCAGAAAGCGGACCTTGTCTTGCCAAGGCCGGTTCCGCTCGCGGTGGTGAAGGTGCCCGGGGTTGTAGCGGACCTTATCGACCCAGGGAGCCACGTCGGCCGCCAGACGGTAGTCTTCCTGGAGGTCCACGGAGACGTTCGCCTGGGTCTGCTGACGGATCGCTGCCAAGGCTGTGACATCCCGGAAAGTATCTACCGCGATCCGCACGACTCCGGCACCGGCGTCAGCCAGGGCGGTGGCTTGGGCGACGGTCGCGGCCACATCCGCAGTCTTGGTGGCACACATGCTCTGGACCACGATCGGGCTCCCGCCGCCGATGGTCACAGAGCCGACGCGTACCCCTCGGGTGGGATTTCGGACAGTTGGTTCCGCCATCCGTTTTGCCTGTCTTCCCTCGGTTTGCCTTCTTCCCAGACTTCCGAAGTCTTCTCGGCTCAGTAGGGCGGGTTATCAACCCGTCGCCGCCCTACACAGTTCATTCTCCCGAACCGTGCGGCCCGTTCAAGGCCGACCTCGGCGGCCAAAGCGCACCGGCCGGCTATTTCGATTAGAGAAGCTACAGCGAGTTTGCCGATAAAACGGCCGCGGGCGACTCTCTCGGCTTGATCCGCGCCGGTGGTCGCACGTTCCGGGTGCTCGAAGAAGGGGGGGACTTCTTCATAAGTAGTTGATCGGCATGAGGTTGCGCTGGCTGGCCCTGCTCAGTGCCTTGATGCTCTCCGGCTGCGGGATCCTGCTGCCGGAGTTGGCCTATCAGCCTACGCTCAACAACCCCTACCCCGAACTCGCCAAGGTGGCGATTGCCCCCTTCTTCAACCTCAGCACCGAGCCGACACTCGATGGGCGGAAGTTTGCCCAGGCCTACTTCAACGAGCTGCAATTGACCCCCGGTTTTGAGGTGGTGCCCGTCGGCGCCGTCGAGCAGGCCATGCGGGAGACCAATAACCGCCTGGCCGGCCCCGAGGATGCCCGCCGCCTGGCCCAGTACCTCCAGGTAGACGTCCTCGTCATCGGGGCGGTGACCGACTACTCCCCCTACTATCCTCCCCGTTGCGCCATGCAGGTGGAGTGGTACGCCGCCAACCCCGGCTACCATCCCATTCCGCCCGGCTATGGCCTCCCCTGGGGGACCCCGGAAGAACAGCAGATCCCGGGCCCGCTGGTGTTTGAGGCGGAGATGGCGTTGGCCAAGGAGCAGCTCAAGACCCAGACCCCGAAATGCCCGGCGCCGTCCGCCGACAGCGATCCGAAGCCGCCCACGCCAAGAACCGCGGACGGGTTCCTCGGCCCGCGGCTCCAGCCCATTCCGGCGCCGGGAAACGCGAGAACGGATGGCAATGTCAGGCGTCTCTCCCACGAGGAGCCGGGCGGCGCATCCGCTACGACCGATTCAACCCGACCCGCGCTGCCGCGCGACTGGCCCGATCCGCGCGGGTTCATCCCGCCGCCGCCGAGCCCTCAGGCGCCCCCGTGCTGCCCGCAAAACGGCCCGGTGATGCGCCATACCCAGACCTACAACGGCCAGGACTCCAGGTTCACCGAGGCACTCTCCAGTTACTACTTCTTCCAGGACGACGCCCGGTTCGGGGGATGGCAAAACTATCTCCAGCGTAGCGACGACTTCATCCGTTTCTGCTGCCACATGCACGTCTGGGAGATGCTGTCGGCCCGCGGCGGGGCTGGCGAATCGCGAGTCGTGTGGCGGTGGCCGCGCATCCGATAAACGTAATAGAAGAGCCCCCTGGGGCGGGTCTTCGGGCGCGGCACGATCGCCGGCCCGTGCAGACTTCCGAAGTCCTGAAGACTTCGGGAGTCTACGGCATAGGATCCTTGGATCCGGTCGAGTTCCTTGACAGGAGACGGATCGCGATGAGTCAAGACATCAACGTATTGGCCCTGGTCAAGGGATCGGAACGCTACGTTTTTCTGTACGACGACGCCAGCCGCGCCGAAACCCTGCGGGTCCTGGGCCGTTTCGCCTCGAACCCCGAGCTGAGCTTCACCTGGTACGACGCGGCCGTGCTCAGCCAGAAGATCCGCCAGGAAGGACAGAAGCGCGCCATCGGCCGACGCTTCCACATGCCGCTGGCGTCCGACAAGGACGAGTCTGCCTAGCCTAGCCGATCTACCGCAGAGGGCACAGAGGACGCGGAGGGGAGAAGATGAGGGGTGAGGGAGTGACGGGGTGAACGCTGGCAGACGGTGAAAAGTGAGAAATGAGAAATGAGAAGTGCAAACTTGCCCTTTGCATTTCTCATTTTTCACTTCTCACTTGAGCTTGTCACCCAGTCACCCCCTCACCCCCTCACCTCGTCACCCCCTCATCCCCACCGCCCCGATGCACACCGCCATCGCCCGCTT